>NZ_CAUUWA010000039.1 GCF_963548695.1 uncultured Fretibacterium sp. | reverse complement strand
AAACAGGCAAGCTGGGGTACCACAGGGGGGCTTCATGGATTAAATCAGCGTTTCCCTAAATACTGAAAACCCGCCCTGTTCCTCGCGAACGATTCGGAGGAAAGGACGGGAAAACGTCATTTCGGATCGCGCCGAAGGGCCGACTCGAGCGCCGCCGCCACCTCGGGCGGACGGGCCTGACCCTTCGTCTCCTTCATCACAAGTCCTTGCAGGAACTTTATCTTCTTGCCCTTGGGGTCCCCTCCGGACCTTATCTCCGCCACGACGTCGGCGTTGGCCTCCAGGACGCTTCGGATCGTCCCGGACAGGGCGTCCCCGACAACGCCGCCCTCCGTCACACCACAGGCCTTCACCGCCTCGTCCAGCGCCAGGCTCGACTCGACCATCCTGTCGAACACGGCCTTGGCCTGAGTGGTCGACAGGCGGCCGGCATCGACGCGCCCGACGAGCTCGGCGAGCGCCTCGGGACGAACGATGAGCTCGCCGAGCGAAATCTGCCGATCGTTGAGCACGCGCAGGACCTCCGTGCGGACCCAGTTCGCCGCTCGCTGAGGGGCCGCCCCGGCGGCGACGCAGGCCTCGAAGTACTCGGCCATCTCGCGCGATTCGGTCAGGACCTGGGCGGCGTCCTCGGAAAGCTTCATCTCCCGCACGTAGCGTTCGGCCTTCACGTCGGGCATCTCCGGCATCAGGGCGCGCACCCGCTCCTCCCATTCCCTCGAGACGTGCAGGGGCGGGAGGTCGGGATCGACGATGAACTTGCGGTAGAACTCCTTGAGCCTCGACCCCGTCGTCACGCCCTTGGCGTCGTTCCAGTGTCGGGTCTCGGGCAGCACCTCCCCGCCCTGCATCATGATCTTCTTCTGGCGTCGAATCTCGTACTCGATCGCACGCTCCAACGCCCGGAACGAGTTCATGTTCTTGACCTCGACCTTACGGCCCCACCGGCCGTCCGAGCACTTCATGGAGACGTTGGCGTCGAAGCGCATCATCCCCTTTTCCAGGTCAACGTCGGAGGCCCCGGCGTAGCGCACGCGGCGCCTCAGTGTCGTCACGTACTCCACCGCCTCCCTGGCCGACGAGACGTCCGGCTCCGACACGATCTCCGCCAGGGGAAGCCCGGAGCGGTTGTAATCGACGTAGGAGGTCTCCGCCCCCTCCAGCCGGCCGTCCGAGGCGCTGTGATGGAGCTTCCCGACGTCCTCCTCGAGGTGCAGGTGGTGGACACGGATCCTCTTGAGCCTTCCCTCGTCATCGTGAACCTCGATGTAGCCGCCCGCGACGATCGGGAGGTCGCACTGGCTGGTCTGGTACCCCTTCGGCAGGTCCGGATAGAAGTAGGACTTGCGGAAGAACAGGGACGCCGGCTGCACGGAGCAGTTCAGGGCCATGCCCGCAAGCAGCCCCCGCTCGACGACCTTCTCGTTGAGGACGGGAAGCGCGCCGGGCAGCCCCATGCAGACGGGACAGATGTGCGTGTTCGGCTCCCCGCCCGTGTCCGTGGAGCAGCCGCAGAAAATCTTGGTGTCCGTCTTGAGCTGAATGTGAATCTCGATCCCGATGACGGGCGTGAAGGTCAGTTCCTTGTCCATTTTCTCCCTCTCCTCGGGCATGATAATCAAAGACCTCCCTTCGCGATTCGGGGCGAGCCCAGCAGCCCCTCCAGGGTCAGCCCTACGTCCAGAAGGCGGTCATCGCTCCATCGAGGCCCGACGAGCTGCAGGCCCACGGGCAGCCCCGAGGGAGAATACCCCGTGAAGAAGGACAGCCCGGGCAGCCCGGCCATGTTCACGGGTAGCGTGTAGAGGTCCGACTCGTATCCCTTCATCGCATCCTTGTTCGCCCCTCCGACAGGGGCAGGCAGGGCGGGGGTGACGGGCTGGAGGATGAAATCGGCCGCGCCGAAAACCCTGGCGAACTCCTGGGCAATAAGGGTCCGCACCTTCGTCGCCGCGACGTAGTACTCCTCGCTCCGGACCGGCTCGGTCAGGCAGGTGCCCGCGATGATGCGCGACTTGACCTCTATGCCGAACCCCCTGGAACGGACCCTCTCGAACATCTCCTTGATCCCCTCGGCGTCGTCCACGGTGCGGCCATATCGCACGCCGTCGTACCGCTCGAGGTTGGTATGGGCCTCGGACATGGCGATGGCGTAGTAGCAGGACACCGCATAGCGCGCCACGATCGGGAGCTCGACCTCGACGATCTCCGCCCCGGCATCCTCGAGAAGCCCACGGACGCGCGCCATGGCGTCGGCGATGGGGGCTTCCAGGGTAAAGCCCTGGAACTCCCTGACCAATCCGATACGCTTGCCCTTCAGGTCCTCCGGAGTGGGGGAAAAGTCAAGACTCTTGCCCCGGACGCTGCTGGAGTCCCTGGGGTCGTGACAGGCCAGGACGCCCATGATGGCGTGCAGGTCCCCGACCGTCCGGGCGAAGGGGCCGACCTGATCGAGGGAGGAGCCGTAGGAGATGACGCCGTAGCGGCTGACCAGGCCATAGGTCGGTTTCAGTCCATAGACGCCGCAATAGGAGGCGGGCTGACGGATGGACCCCCCCGTGTCGCTGCCGAGCGAGAACGGGGCATAGCCCGCCGAGACCGCCGCTGCGCTGCCGCCCGAGCTGCCGCCCGGAACGCGCGTCGTATCCCATGGGTTCCGCGTCGGACCGAAGGCCGAGCTGCCGCAGGTGTTGCCCATCGCGAACTCGTCCATATTGGACTTGCCCAGCAGGACGGCCCCGGCGTCCCTCAGGAGCTCCCAGACGGTCGCGTCGTAGGGAGGTTTCCAGTCGCCCAGAATGGCGCTCCCCGCCGTGGTGCGCACGCCCTTGGTGCAGAGGTTGTCCTTCAAAACAACGGGAACCCCCACCAGGGGCCCCGGCTCCTCCCCCTTCGCCAGGCGCTCGTCCGCCCTGCGCGCCATCTCGCGGCCGGCTTCGACCGTCGTCGTGATGAGGGCGGAGAGGTTCGGCTCGCAGGCCGCGGCACGGGCAAGACAGGAGTCGAAGAGCTCCAGAGCGGAAAATTTTTTTGTCCGGACACCCTCGGCCGCCGACCTCAGGTTCAACTCGTAAAGCTCCATCGCCTATTCCTCCATGATGCGGGGGACCTTGAAATAATCCCCAACTCGATGCGGCCCCTCGTCCAGGATCGCCCTCACGTCGCCGAAGGGGGTAAGGACGTCCTCGCGAAGCGGGCACTCCGTCTTCTCCGCGAAGCAGAAGGGCTCCACCTCTTTAAGATCCAGTTCCTTGAAGCGATCCAGCATGGAGAGGAAGTTATTGATGTAGCGAGCCGCCTTCTCCAGCTCGGCGTCGTCCAGGGTCAGCCTTGCCTCCAGGGCGATCTCGCGCACCTCGTCGTTGCTCAGTTTCATTGTTGCACTTCCTTTCGGTAAGGAAAAACCGCGGCCGCCCCTTCGGAGGCCGCCTGTTTGCACACACAGTAAGGAATTATAACAGTTCCCCCCACGCCTTTCAAAGCGGGTCAGCACGCCCGACTCCGGCCGAGTCCCTGCCGTCGGGACTCCCCAGGCTCCCGCCCCAGAACCCATCGCGCCCCAAGGTCCCCCCATCCGGAAGCTCCCGATACCCGGCCCTCCAAAAATAGAGCCCGCAGGCCGGCGCCGTCACGGCGGAACGGGAACGTTCGTCCCCCGCCAAAAGGGCCTCCAGCCAGTCCAGGGACTCCTTGCCCCGTGCCACGGCATCGACGTTGCCCACGATGATGCGCACCATGTTCATCAGGAACGAGGGCGCGCGGACCGAGAGCACGGTCATCGGTCCCCAGCGCCGGCAGCGGACGCGCTCCAGGGTTCGCACGCTCCGCTCCGGGCACTCGCCCGTCTTGCAGAAGGCCCTGAAATTGTGCTCGCCCTCCAGGAGGCGGCAGGCGGCCCGGGCCCGGTCGATCGCCCAGGGGACCTTCCGCCACCAGACAAGCCCGTTCAGGTGCGGCGGGCAGACCCAGCCGTGCCAGATAAAGTAACGGTACTCCCGCCACAGGGCGCTGCGCCGCGCATTGAAGTGCTCGGAGACCGGGTAGACGCCCATGACCCGAACGTCCTCGGGCAGGTGAAAGTTGGCGGCCAGCTGCAGACGCTCCGGCGCCCAGTCGCGGTCCATCCGAAAGGAGGCCACCTGCCCCACGGCATGGACCCCCTTGTCGGTCCGCCCCGCCCCGATCACGCGGACCGGGCCGGACGCCAACCGGGATAGGGCCTCCTCCAGGACCTCCTGGACGCCCAGCCCCTCCTTCTGGCGCTGCCAGCCCGAATAGGCGCCCCCCCTGTAAGCGATCCGCGCGGCGTACTTCCGGGGGCTCACAGCCAGAACCTCCTCGCGGCAAGAAGGAGGGCGACGGCACACACCGTCAGGGCGACGACACGCGTATCGCTCGTTTTCCAGGCCAGGGGACGCCGCCTCGTCCTCCCCTCCCCCCCGCGGTACCCCCTGGCCTCCATGGCCAGAGCCATCTCGTCCGCACGGCGGAAGACAATGACGAATAGGGGGATCAGGACGGGGAAGAAGGCCATGACGCGACGGACGAGCCCTCCCTGGTCCAGGCGGGCTCCCCGGGAGAGCTGCGCCCGGATGATCCGGTCCGTCTCCTCCATCAGCAGGGGGATGAAGCGCAGCGCCACCCCGACCATCATCGCGCACTCATGGGCGGGGAAGCCGAATCGGGCAAGGGGGTGGAGCAGGCGCTCCAATCCGTCGGCCAGCTCGAGCGGGGCCGTCGTCAGGGGCAGCAGCAGGGCAAAGAGCATCAGCACCGTCAGACGAAGCGCCGTAAGCCCTCCACGAACCAGGGCGAGGCCTGTCGGACGCCCCATCCAGAGCTCGGAGACGATGTTGAAGACAAACGTGAAGGCAACCAGGAACAGGATGGGACGGGAGGAACGCAGCACCGCCCGCCAGGATAGGCGGGACAGGGCCATCGCCCCGAAGAAGGCCAGGGTGCAGAGCCCCAGCGACAGGGGATCGTCCGAGACGAACACGGCCGACACCAAGAGCACGAGCATGAAGAGCTTGGCTCGCGGGTCCAGCCGGTGAACCGGGGAATCGATGGGGACGTACTGCCCCATGGGGGATGCGGAAAGCTGCACGTGAGGGCTCCTTATCAGAATCCAGGCATCAAAACATCAAAATACATCAAAATCAAAGCGACATGGCGACATGGCGACATTTCAATATTTGATCGCCGTCTCGATCGCCCGAAGCAGCACGTCGGGGTCCCAGGTCAGAGGGACGCTGCCGCAGCGCGCACGCAGCCGGTCGGAGACCTGGAGCACCTCCGGCCACACCGGGGAACTCAGCGCCTGCATCAGCAAGGGCAGAGCCGTCCCCACCCCGCCCTCCCCCACCGTCCTTCCGGAATCCATGACGAGCAGCCGGTCGCAGCACCCGAAGGCCATCTCGAGGTCGTGGGTGATGGTGATGACCGTCCGCCCGCATCGCCTCAGGTCCGATAAAAGGCAGAGGATCCTCCTCCGGTAGGCCGCGTCGAGCCCGGCCGTCGGCTCGTCGAGGATAAGGCACTCCGGATCGGCGGCGAGCACGGAGGCGATGGCCACCAGACGGCGCTCCCCCCCCGACAGGGCCAGAGGGTTGCGGAGGAGGAAATCATCGTTCAGCCCCACATCGGAGATGGCCGAACGGACCGCCTGCTCCAGACGATCGTCCTCGAAGCCGGCGTTGGCCGGGGCGAAGGAGAGCTCCTCCCGCACCGTCGGACAGAAGAGCTGATCCTCGGGGGTCTGAAAGACGAGCCCCACCCTCCTGCGAAGCCGATGCAGGTCCTCGCCCGCCTGAGGAAGGGGCGAGCCCTCGATGAGTATCCGCCCCGACTGCACCTTGTAGAGGCCGTTCAGGTGCTGGACCAGCGTCGATTTTCCGCTGCCGGTGCGTCCGACCACCGCGGTCCACGCCCCTCGAGGAAAAAGCGCGTCGACGCCGTCCAATATGAGGGGCGTCTCGGGCGAGGGGGCATCGAAGCGGAAGGACAGGTCCCGAACCTCCAGAAGGGCCGGGAGCTCGGGGACGGAGGGCCGATCGGCCGGTGGCGGGGACGAGGCGGACCGGCCCGGAAGACTCGCCGCAACCGCAGATGTGACGCCCTCGACCGTGGGGGAGGGAACCGATACCCCCCTCGCCCCCAGACGGGCGGCCAGGCGGCGCAGCGGAGGAAGCTCGAAGCCAAGCCGCTCCGCATCCGGCCAGAAGTCACGCGCATCCCCCTGCCAGAGCCATCGCCCCTTCGAGAGGACAAGGATCCGGTCGGCGTCCTCGAGGCACTCCAACTGGTGCGTCACCTGCACGAGGGCCGTCCCGGACGCATGGATGGCGCGCAGCACCCCGGCGACCTCGAGGCGTCCTTCGGGGTCCAGCATCGCGGTGGGCTCGTCCAGGACAAGGCATTCGGCCCTCGAGGCCAGCGCCCCCGCCAGGGCCACCCTCTGTTTCTCGCCGCCCGAGAGGGCCGAGACCGGGGAGGAACGTTTGTGCGCCATCCCCACGCGTTCCAGGGCCCAGGCCACCCGCTCCTCGATCTCCGGTGGGGGCAGTCCCTGATTCTCGGGGGCGAAGGCGACGTCGTCCTCCACGACGGCGGCCACAATCTGGCTTTCCGGGTTCTGGAAGACGACCCCCACCTTCGCGTGCAGTTCCTCAAAGGGGATCTCCCGGACATCCCGGCCAGAAATGAAACAGGCACCCTGCAAAGGAGCTTGCAGAGCGCCCAGAATCCTGACGAGCGTCGATTTTCCGGAGCCGTTGTGCCCCAGAACGGCAACCCGCTCCCCTGGACGGACATCCAAGGATATCCCGTCCAGGACCCGCCGCGTCCCGTCGTAGGAAAAGACGACCGAGCGCAGGGAGAGGAGGGGTGCGTTTTTCGGAGAGCTCAAGGCACTGGAAAAGCCCTGGGCTATCTCTCGATGAGCTGAATCACGGCCATCGGCGCGCCGTCGCCCGAGCGGTTCCCCAGCTTGACGATGCGCGTGTACCCGCCCTTGTCGAAAGAGGCATAGCGGGGGGCCAGTTCCTGAAACAGCTTCGTCGCGGCCTCCTTGTGAGGCATCCGGGAGAACACGAGGCGGATGTCGTGAACGGAACCGCCGCGGGCCCGGGTGATCAGCTTCTCAGCGACGCGGCGCAGCTCCTTGGCACGGGTGACGGTGGTCTGAATCTGCCCGTTCAGGAACAGGCTGGCGGCCATGTTGGCCAGCATCGCCCTTCTGTGGCTGCCGTAGCGGCCAAGCGTTCTATGATCCACACGGTGTCTCATAGCCTTTAATCCTCCTTGGTTGCTTTTATATCTTTCTTCTCGCGCAGCTTCAAGCCGGCGCTCTCCAATTTCTCCCAGATTTCGTTCAGGGATATCTTCCCCAGGTTGCGGATCTTCAGAAGGTCCTCCCGCGACTTCTGCAGGAGGTCCCCAATCGTCTGAATGCCGCCGCGCAGGAGGCAGTTCTCGCTCCGGATCGAGAGCTCGAGGTCCCGAACCGGGCGCGCGAAGAGCTCGGCATCCCCATCGGCGATCTTGGCGCCCCTGCCCTTTTCGTCACTGGGCCCCGTCTGGAGCCCCTCCTCGCGGCACTGCTCGAGGGCCGAGACGACATTGCCGAAATAGGTCCGGACGATCTCCGCCGCCTCGCCGACCGCCATGTCCGGGGTGACGATACCGTTCGTCCAGACGTCCAGGATCAGGCGCTCGTAGTCCGTCCTCTGCCCGACCCGCGCCGCCTCCACCCGGTAGTTCACGCGAAGGACCGGGGAGAAGATGGCGTCGGTGAGCAGGGCGTCCACCGGGAGATAGGAGGGACGGGGCCGCTCGGCGGAGAGATAGCCCGTCCCCTGCTCGACGTAGAGCTCCATGGCAAGGCGCGTCCCCTTCTCCAGCGTGCAGATCTTCGCGTCGGGATCGACGAAATCGACCTCGCTGTCCACCTGGATGTCCCTGGCCGTCACGAGTCCCGCTTTTTCGAGCTCCACAGAAATGACGCGCACCTCTTTGCTCCTGGAACGGACGGGGACATGCTTCAGGTTCATCATGATCTCGATGACATCCTCGCGCACGCCCGGGACGGTGCTGAATTCGTGCAGTACTCCCTCAATGCGGACCGATGTGATGGCGGCGCCTCGGATCGAGGAGAGCAGCACCCGACGCAGCGCGTTGCCCAACGTCATGCCGTAGCCCCGTTCCAGAGGCTCCAAAGCCAGACGCCCATAAGTGGGGGTGTTCTCCTCCAGCTTAAGGACGGGCCGTAAGATTTCCAAGGTTTCCGACATTGTTTATGCTCCTATTCTTCACAGACGCCGAAAGGCCGGGCTTCAACACACCCATGAGACGCTCTCGCCGTCAAAGCTGCCAAAAGCACGGAGGACGTTTAGACCCTGCGTCTTTTGGGCGGGCGGCAGCCGTTGTGAGGAATGGGGGTCGTGTCCCTGATCAGGTTGACCTGAAGCCCCGCAGCCTGAAGGGAGCGGATGGCGGACTCGCGGCCCGGCCCAGGCCCCTTCACGATGACGTCGATCTCACGCACGCCGTGATCCTGAGCTCCCTTGGCCACCTGCTGCGCCGAGATCTGCGCCGCGAATGGGGTGGACTTGCGGGTCCCCTTGAACCCCACGTTGCCCCCGCTGGACCAGGAGAGGACGTTGCCGCCCCTGTCGCTGATGCAGAGAATCGTATTGTTGAAGGTGGAGTAGATGTGGGCCACCCCATAACTGATATTCTTCTTTTCACGCTTTTTGCCCTTACGGACCGTTCTTTTGGCCACGCGCGTTTCGCCTCCTCCAAAAATCTTCCCGTTTTTTCTTAGAGGACAAAGTAATTCATTTCTAAATCATTTGTAGGCGAGGCGGCCTTTGCGAACCGAAGCGAAGGCGTACAAAAAGGTACGTCGAGCAAGGTGAGCAAAGACAACGAAGCATACGAATGATTTGAATTGGAATTACTTGCCCGCCATCTTCTTATTGGCCACAGTACGCCGCGGCCCCTTGCGCGTCCTGGCGTTGGTCTTCGTCTTCTGACCCCGGACGGGCAGCCCCTGCTTGTGCCGGAGCCCCCTGTAGCAGCCGATGTCGATCAGCCGCTTGATGTTCATCGAGACCTCGCGGCGCAGGTCGCCCTCCACCCGGTAGTGGTCCTCGATCTCGCGGCGCAGCTTCTGCACGTCGGCCTCCGAGAGGTCCTTGACCCGGATATTGGGGTCGACGCCCGTGGCCGCCAGAATCTTCTTCGACGAGGGAAGGCCGATGCCGAAGATATAGGTCAACGCAATTTCAATGCGCTTCTCGCGCGGGATGTCCACACCTGAAATACGAGCCATTCCCTCTTACCTCCTCGCACCCTGACGCTGCTTGTGGCGCGGGTCGCGGCTGCAGATGATCCGCACGACGCCGTTGCGCCGAATCACACGACAAAACTCACAGATCGGTTTGACCGACGGTTTCACCTTCATTGTTCCCACTCCTCAGCAAATCTTCAGAAAAACGCCGGCCGGGACACACAAACAGCCCCCAGCGCCTCCTGGTCATTCAACTCCAACATACGGGCTTTCAGCCTGCGCCCCCCATCCGAATCGGGACCTCCGACGGAGGACAGAGGACCGGACGCTCCCCGTTTATTTATAGCGGTAAATGATCCTTCCCCTGGTGAGATCATAAGGGGAGACCTCGACCAGGACCCTGTCCCCGGGAAGGATCCGGATGAAATGCATTCGCATCTTGCCCGAGACGTGAGCCAGGAGCTTGTGCCCGTTCTCCAGCTCCACACGAAACATGGCGTTGGGAAGAGGTTCCGAGACGACGCCCCTCGCTTCGATGACTTCCTCTTTGTTTGCCATTCGCTACCCTGCCTCTCCGTTCCGACTTCTTTCCTCGTTCAGCGCATCTCCATCGAGCGCGTTCAGGATCTGACAAAAGCGCCCCCGGTCAATGTCCCTGCCCGACCGTACCCACTCGGCGACCTCCGCCGCAAAGAGCGACGTCGGCTGCACATGCTTCGGATTCTTCCTCTTCGGCCGCGACACGTTGAACCGGTCCGCGTCCGCCAGGGCCAATCTGTCCTCTTCCGGGAAACCCACCACCACATAGCGGTTTCCCCTGTCCTTGCCCCTTCTGGAGAGCACCACCTGCCCCAGTCTGTAGGGTCCGAAGCGGGGGTCTAGGGACTTGTCCATGGAGTCAATATCTCCGGCCCATCGGCCGTAACGGCGATGGACCTCTCGAAATGCGCTGCATCGGAACCGTCGGCGGTAACGACCACCCATCCGTTCTCTCCGATCAGGACCTTCTCGCGCCCCGTCATGATCATGGGCTCTATCGCCAGGGTCATGCCGGGCTGAAGGGTCACGCCCCGACCGGAGCGCCCGAAGTTGGGGACCTGAGGCGCCTCATGAAGCTTCTTCCCCACGCCGTGCCCCGTGAAGTCCCGGACGATGCCGTACCCCAGCGGAACGACGTAGGACTCGACGGCATGTCCGATATCTCCGATCGTCCTGCCCGCGAGGGCCGCGGCGATGGCCCGGTTCAGGGACCCCTCCGTCACGTCGAGGAGCTTCCGACGTTCCGCACTGATGGCCCCCACGGGATAGGTACAGGCGGCGTCCCCGTAATAACCGTCCAGACAGGCCCCCACATCCACGCTCAGGATGTCGCCCTCCTCCAGCCTGCGCCCGTCGCTGGGGAAGCCATGGACGATCTCCTCGTTGATCGAGACACAGATCGTCCCGGGGAAAGGGCTCATGGAGGGCGCAGGACGGTATCCCTTGAACGCGGGCGCCGCCCCGCAGGAGCGGATATGCTCCTCCGCCATGCGATCCAGCTCTCCCGTGGAGACGCCCGGGCGGACGGCCTCCCGCAGGAGGTCCAACACCTCCGCGACCACCTTGCCCGCCCGACGCATCAGGACGAGCTCCTCCTCCGACTTAAGGCGCACCATGCTGTTTCAGAATCGCCGTGATATCGCCATAGGCCGCCTCCGGAGCCTGAGAGGCGTCCACAGCGCTCAGCAGTCCCTTTTTCCCATACCAGTCGATCAGCGGCTGGGTCTGGTCGTGGAAAACCTTCAATCGATTTCGGATCACGGACTCCTCGTCGTCGTCCCTCTGATAAAGCTCCCCGCTGCAGGCAGGGCAGCTGTGCCCGTCCCCGTCCAGGGTCAGGAGGTTGAAGATCGCCCCGCAGGAGCGGCAGGTCCGCCGGTTGGAGAGACGCCGGACCAGGGCCTCGTCCCCGATGTCGAAGAGGATGACCGCATCCAGCGCCTGGCCCCGCTCCGCAAGGAAGCTCTCGAGGAACTCCGCCTGCGCTATGGTGCGGGGAAAACCGTCCAGCAGAAACCCCGCCTCCATGTCGGGCTCCAGAAGACGGCCCGACACCATCTTCAGGACGACCTCGTCGGGAACCAGGGCCCCCTTGTCCATGTAGCTGCGGGCAAGGAGACCGAGGGGCGTCTCCTCCTTCAGGTTCTTTCGAAAAATATCGCCGGTCGAGACGTGGGCACAGCCGAGACGCTCTTTCAAAAGGGCGGCCTGCGTCCCCTTTCCCGACCCTGGAGCACCTAAAAGGACCAATCTCACGCTGATTCGCCTCCTATGCCCTTACATGCGGAGCAGGCTGCCCGATTTTCCCCCGGACTTCTTGAGGATTCCGTCGTAGTGGCGCATCAAAAGCTGAGCCTCGATCTGATGTACGGTGTCGAGCGCGACGCCGACGACGATCAGGACCGCCGTGCCGCCGAAATAGAAGCTCCTGATCTTCATGATGGAGGACATGAAGTTGGGAACCAGGGCGATGATCGCCAAAAAGACGGCCCCGCCCAGCGTGATGCGCTCCATCACCTTCGTGATGTAGTCCGCCGTGGGCTGACCGGGCCGGATGCCCAGGATGAACCCGCCGTACTTCTTCATGTTGTTGGCGATGTCCGTTGGGTTGAAGACGACCGCCGTGTAGAAGTAGGCGAAGAATATGATCAGCGCGACATAGCAGATGATGTAGAACAGGCTGTTCGGCTCAAAAAGAGCCTTAAGGAATCGTCCAACGGAGCTCTCGCTGAAGAAATTCGCCACCGTGTAGGGGAAGATCAGGATGGACGAGGCGAAGATGATGGGGATGACCCCGGACTGATTGACCCTCAGCGGGATGAACGTGCTCTGGCCGCCGTACACCTTGTTGCCCACCACGCGCTTGGCGTACTGGACCGGCAGACGCCGCTGCCCCTCCTGGAGCATGATGCATCCCGCGACGACGACGACCATGAGGATGAGCCCGACCAGGAGCGCCAGCAGGTTCAGCTGCCCCACGCGGACCATGCTCCAGCTCCGCACCACCGCCTCGGGGATCCGGGCCACGATGCCCGCGAAGATCAGGAGGGAAATGCCGTTGCCGATGCCGTGATCCGAAAGTTCCTCGCCCATCCACATCACGGCGATGGAACCCGCCGTGAGCGTCGTCACGACCAGAAGCGCGCTGAAGAAGCCGCCCGAGAAAATCCCCTCGCTTCCCAGCCACGCCGTCATACCCACGCCCTGCACCACGGCGAAGAGCACGGAACCGTAGCGCGTCCACTGGACGATCTTCTTGCGCCCCTCGGTATTGTCCTTCTGGAGCTTCTCCAGGTAGGGAAAGATGACGACCAGGAGCTGCATGACGATGCTCGAGTTGATGTAGGGAGCGACCCCGAGGGAGAAGATGCTGAAATTCTTCAGGGCTCCGCCGGAGAAGAGGTTCAGGAAATCCAGAACCCCGCTGTTGTTGCCGCCGAAGAGCTGAGCCATCGCCGCCCTATCGACGCCTGGCGTGGGGATATGGGCCCCGAGCCGGAAGACGAACAGGACGCCGAGGGTGAACAGGATCCGTCGTTTAAGGTCGGGCAGTCTGAAGGCGTCGCCGAAAGACCCGAGCACGTCAGATCACCTCGACCTTCCCGCCTGCCGCCTCGATCTTCGCACGCGCCCCGCCGCTGACCGCATCGACCTTCAAGGTCAACGCCTTGGCGAGATCTCCCTTCGCCAGTATCTTGACGGGCAGGGAGTCGGAACGGATCAGCCCCGCGTTCAGGAGATCGTGAGCGGTAACCTCACGGCCCGCCTCGAACTTATCGTCCAGGGAGGAAACATTGACGATTTGATACTCCCGGGCGAAACGGGCGTTGTTGAAGCCGCGCTTGGGCACCCTGCGGGCCAGAGGCATCTGGCCTCCCTCGAACCCGGGGCGCACGCCGCCGCCCGCCCGGGCCTTGTGTCCCTTGTGGCCCTTCCCCGCGGTCTTGCCCGTGCCGCTGGCGATTCCTTGCCCCAGGCGCTTGGCCTTCTTTCGGGAACCCGGTGCGGGGCTGAGATCGTGAATATTCATGTGCGTCCGCCTCCTCAGTTATCGCTCGTCCAGACGACCAGGTGCCTGACGTGCTCGATCATGCCGCGAATCTGAGGGGTATCCTCGTGTTCCACCGTCGACTGCAGCTTGTGAAATCCCAGAGCCTTGAGAGTCCGCTTCTGACGCTCCGCGAACCCGATGGCGCTCTTGACCCATTTAATCCTTATCTTAGCCATAGGGACAACCTCCTAATGCACCCGGGCCCGCCTAGTCCGCGGATGCGGCCGCGGGTTCCGGGGCCTTCTTCCCGCGCAGCTTGTAGATCTCCTCCGCGGTACGGGTCTCCTTGATGGCCTCCAAGGTCGCCCAGGCCACGTTGATGGAGTTGGAGGTACGCCCCACGACCTTGGTGACGACATCCTTGACGCCACCCAACTCCATGATGGCGCGCACCACCCCGCCCGCGATGACTCCCGTTCCGGCAGGAGCGGGCTTCAGCAGGACCGCGGCGGCTCCAAAGTTGCCCGTGACGGGGTGGGGCATCGTATCCCCAGCCCGGCGGATCTCCACGAGCTCCTTGCTCGCCTTGTCGATTCCCTTGCGCACGGCCTCGGATATCTCCTTGGCCTTGCCTATTCCCGCGCCGACATAACGTTCGCCGTCCCCGACGACGACAAGCACGGCAAACTTGAAGCGTTTGCCGCCCTTGACGACCTTGCTCACGCGGTTGATGGCGACGACGCGCTCTTTCAGCTCCAGGGATTTAGCATCGATTCGCTTCTTGATCATGATCAGCCTGCTCTCCTAAAATATTCAGCCGAGGCCGATTAAAACTTGAGGCCGGCCTCGCGGGCCGCATCAGCCAGGGCCTTGACCTTGCCGTGATACTCATGGCCACCGCGGTCGAAGACCACCGCCTCGATTCCCTTCGCCCTCGCCCGCTCCGCGGCCAGCTTGCCGACCGCCTTGGCGGCCTCGACGTTGCAGGTCCCCTTGAGCCCTTCCCGGACGGATTTCTCCAGGCTGGAGGCCGCCGCCAGAGTATGCCCCAGGTCGTCGTCGATGATCTGGACGTAAACGTACTTCAGGCTGTGAAAGACGGCCATCCTCGGCTTATCGGCCGTGCCCGCAAGCGTCCGGCGCAGCCTCTCATGCCGTACGACGCGCAAGTCGTTTCTGCTTCTCTTCTTCATTTCGAGTCCACCCTCGCCTACTTCGCGCCGGTCTTGCCGGCCTTGCGAACGATATGCTCGTCCTGGAAACGAATCCCCTTGCCATGATAAGGCTCCGGCGGGCGATACTCCCGGATGAGGGCACAGGTCTGCCCCACCAGCTCCTTATCGATTCCCTTTACGATAAGTTTGATCGGGTTCTCCACGACGATCTCGATCCCCTGGGGAGGGGTGAACTCGACCGGATGGGAAAAGCCCAGGTTCATGACGAGCTTCTTGCCCTGCAGTTGGGCCCTCCAGCCCACGCCGACGATCTCCATCGTCTTCTGGAACCCCTCGGTCACCCCGGTCACCATGTTGGCGATCAGGGCCCGGGTCATCCCGTGCCAGGCGCAGGTCTGCTTCTCGTCGTTCGACCGGGACACCACGACCCTGTCGTCCGAGACGTCCACCGCAATTCCGGGCATCAACGGGGTGTTCAGCTCCCCCTTCGTGCCCTTCACCACGACCTTATCCCCTTTAATCGTCACGCTCGTCCCCTTGGGGAGGACGATCGCCTTGCGTCCAATACGAGACATCCGTAAAAGCCCCCCTTACCAGACGTAGCAGAGGACTTCTCCGCCCAGCCCCAGCTTGGCGGCCTCGGACCCCGACTTCAGGCCCTGGGAGGTCGAGAGAACGGCCAGCCCAAGCCCCCCCATGACGACGGGCAGCTTGTCCTTGCCTACGTAGATCCTTCGCCCCGGCTTGCTGATCCGGCGCAGCCCCTGAATCACGCGCTCGCGGTCGGGGCCGTAGGAGAGGAAGATGCGGATCGAAGCGTAGGGCTTCTTCGGGTCGGTAATCGTCTTGAAGTTCCTGATATAGCCCTCTTCCTTGAGAATCCGGGCGATGGCCAGCTTCATCTTGCTGGCGGGAACATCCACGCTGTCGCTGTAAATCATGTTCGCGTTGCGCACCCTCGTGAGCATATCCGCGATGGGATCGTTAACGTACATTCCGTTGCCCCCCTAGGCTACCAGCTCGATTTGACGACGCCGGGTATTCTGCCCTCCCGGGCCAGCTTGCGGAAGCAGCAGCGGCACATGTCGAACATACGCATATAGGCGTGCACCCTGCCGCACAGCGGGCAGCGGTTGTGCCGCCGCACCTCGAACTTAGGGGCCAGTGTCGCCTTGTGTCTCATAGCCTTCCTTGCCATTTCTCTGCCTTGCCCCCTGTCTAACGATTGTTGAAGGGCATTCCCATGCCCTTGAGGAGCGAATAGGCCTCCTCGTCGCTCGAAGCGCTGGTCACAATGGAGACGTTCATGCCCCGGGAACGGATAACCTTGTCGTAGCTGATTTCCGGGAAGATGAGCTGCTCGCGCAGCCCCAGGTTGTAGTTCCCGCGGCCGTCGAACCCGCGCTTCGAAACGCCCTGAAAGTCCTTGATGCTGGGCAGGGCCAGAGAGATCAGGCGGTCCAGGAACTCCCACATGCGTTCCCCCCGGAGGGTGACCGAACAGGCCACGGGCATCCCCTCGCGCACCTTGAACCCGGCGATGGACTTCTTCGCGCGCTTGAGAAGGGGCTGCTGCCCCGTAATCGCGCGAAGCTCGGCGATCGCCGCATCCATAAACTTGATATCCAGTTTGGCGTCACCCACCCCGATGTTCACCACGATCTTCTTGATCCTGGGGAGCTGCATCACGTTCCCGTACCCGAACTCCTTCTGCAGGGCGGAAGCGACCTCCGTCTTGTACTTCTCCAACATACGCGGCGTCATTTTCGTGTCCTCCCCAATCAGGCCCTGTCGATGATCTCGCCGCACTTCTTGCAGACGCGGACCTTCTTGCCGCTCTCCAGGAAGGAGGAGCCGACGCGCGTCGCCTTCCCGCACTGCGGGCAGACCAGCATCACCTTGGCGGCGTAGATGGGGGCCTCCTGTTTGACGATCCCCGCCTGAGGGCTCTTCTGGCTGGGCCTCATGTGGCGCGAGACCATGTTCACGCCCTCGACGACGACCATGTCGCGCGCCGGGAAGCGGCGCATGATCTTGCCCTCCTTGCCCTTGTCCTTGCCGGAGATCACATGGACCCGGTCGTTTTTCCTGAGTCTTACCGACATAATTCCACGCCTCCTAAACCACTTCGGGCGCGAGGGAGAGGATGCGCATGTACTTCTTCGCGCGCAGCTCCCGGCCCACGGGACCAAAGATGCGCGTCCCCTTCGGCTCCCCGTTGTTGTCGATGATCACGGCGGCGTTGTCGTCGAAGCGGACGTAAGAACCGTCGCGGCGGCGAACTTCCTTCCGGGTGCGGACGATCACGGCCTTGACCACGGACCCCTTGGCGATGTTGCTGTTGGGGATGGCCTCCCGGACCGAGGCGACGATGACGTCGCCGATCGTGCCCCACTTACGCCGGCTCCCGCCCATGACCTGGATGCAGAAAAGCTTCCGGGCTCCGGAGTTGTCAGCAACGTTCAATACTGTCGTCAACTGAATCATGGCTTACTCCTTCCCGGGCGTATCAGAATCAAAGACAGGGGCGCGCCGCATCACTTCTATGAGCTCCCACCTCTTGGTCCTGCTCAGAGGACGCGTCTCGCGGATTCGCACCTGGTCTCCGATGCGGCAGGTGTTCTCCTCGTCGTGAGCCACGTACTTCTTGGCCCTCTGAATACGCTTCCCGTAAAGGGGGTGCTCCGCAAGACGGGAGACCTTGACGACCACCGTCTTGTCCATCTTATTGCTGACCACTATTCCCACCCGAACCTTACGGTGAGAGAGCCCCGTCTCCATATGTGCCTCCATATGCGCCTCCATGGGACGACCTACCTCCTGGCCGCAGAGCCCTCCGCCGCTCGGCTCTTCTCGCCCGCGACGGTCAGCACTCTGGCTATGATCTTTCGGACATCCCGGATGCGGCTCGTGTTCTTGAGTTGTCCGACTGCGTTCTGAAAACGAAGATTGAACAGTTCCTCTTTATAGCGGCGGTACTGCTCCTGGAGCTCCTCCAGATTCAGTTCTCGAAGTTTCGTCGCATCCATCAGTCTTCACCACCCATACCTTCTCTTGACACCATGCGCACCTTGATCGGCAGTTTGTGGGAGGCCGTCCGGAAGGCCATCTCGGCGAGATCCTGAGGGATCCCTGCAAACTCGAACAGGACGCGGCCCCGCTTGACGGCGGCAACCCAGAACTCGGGCGCGCCCTTTCCCTTCCCCATGCGGGTCTCCAGGGGCTTCTTCGTGTAAGGGCGGTCCGGGAAGACGCGGATCCAGATCTTTCCGCCCTTCTTCATCTTTCTGGATATCGCCACACGGGTAGCCTCAATCTGACGTGCCGTGATCCAAGCGTTCTCAAGGGCCTGAATTCCCCAGTCCCCGAACGCGACCGTCGTGGCGCCCTTGGAGACGCCCCGAAGGGGGGATCTGTGGGATTTTCGGTATTTTACCCTGCTGGGCATAAGCATGACGAACTACCCCCTTGCCCTTTCACGGCGGCCGCCGCGAGGCGCCACGGGGCGCTCGTTCTCACGGTCGCGGTAAATCCAGATCTTACAGCCGATCACTCCATACATCGTGTTGGCCTCGGCAAAGCCATAATCGATATCGGCCCGAATCGTCGAGAGGGGAAGCCGCCCCTCGTTGTACCATTCGGTACGGGCTATTTCCGCGCCCCCAAGGCGTCCGGCCACCTGGGCCTTTATACCCAGCGCCCCCGCCTTCGTCGCACGGAAGATCGCCTGCTTCATGGCCCGGCGGAAGGAAACGCGGCGCTCGAGCGCGGATGCGATGCTCTCGGCGACCAACTGGGCGACGACGTCGGGATTCTTGATCTCCTGGACGTTGACCATCACCTTGCCGCCGGTCAGGGCCTGGAGCTCGTCCTTGATCGTCTGGATCTCCGCCCCGCCGCGGCCGATCACCACTCCGGGCCGGGCGGTCCAGATCGTGAAGCGTATAACGTGCCCCACGCGCTCGATATCCACGCGGGAGATGGAGGCCCCCTCCCACTTCTTCAATACCCACTCACGGAGCCTGAGGTCCTCGTGCAGCTTCTTCGCATACTCCTTGCGGCCGGCGTACCACTTGGACTCCCACTCCGTCGCAACCCCAAGCCTGTATCCTACGGGATGAACCTTCTGTCCCACGAAAACACCCTCCTAACGTTCCGAAACCGTAACGGTCACATGGGATGTGCGGTGCACATAAGGATGGGCTCTGCCCATGGAGGCGGGACGAAAGCGCTTCATCGAGGGCCCCTGATCCGCAAAGGCCGTGACGACTTGCAGCTTGTCCGTATCCATCCCGTAATTGTGCTCGGCGTTCGCCACGGCGCTCTGCAGGACCTTGTAGACGATCCGCGCGGCCTTCTGAGGGGAGAAGCGCAGAATCGTCAGGGCCTCGCCCGCACTCTTGCCCCGAATGAGGGCCAGGACCTGCCGCACCTTCATCGGGGAGATCCTGACCTGGCGTGCCATGGCCTTGGCTGTCGATTTCTCCATAGCGGCTCCCCTACCTTCCCTTCGTGGAGCGTTCCTGCCCCGCATGATGCCCGAATTTGCGCGTCGGGGCGAACTCCCCCAGCTTGTGTCCGACCATGTTCTCACTGACGTAGACCGGCAGATGCATCCGCCCGTTGTGGACGGCGATCGTATGACCGATCATCTGCGGAACGACGGTGGAACGACGGGACCAGGTCTTCAGGACCTTCTTGTTTCCCGATATGTTCATCTCTTCTATCTTGGCCAGGAGCCTCTGCTCGATGAAAGGCCCCTTTTTGGCGGAACGAGCCATCCTAAAAGTCCCTCCTCACGTCTACTTATCGTAACGGCGGCGAACGATCAGCCTGTCGGAAGGCTTGCGCTTGCGCGTACGATATCCCTTAGCCGGCGTGCCCCACGGAGAAACAGGATGCTTGTTGCTCTTGCTCTTTCCCTCGCCGCCGCCCATCGGGTGGTCCACCGGGTTCATCACCATGCCGCGCACGCGGGACCGGCGGCCGCTCCAACGGGTCTTCCCCGCCTTGCCCAGGGAGATGTTCTCGTAATCCTCGTTCCCCACCTGTCCCACCGTGGCCATGCACTCGAGGAGGATCAGACGGAGCTCCCCGCTGGGCATACGGATGAAGGCGTACTTGCCCTCCTTCGCCATCAGCTGGGCCGACGTCCCCGCCGCACGCACCAGCTTGGCGCCCCGCCCCGGCTCGAGCTCGAGGTTATGGACGACCGTTCCCACCGGGATGTCCTTCAGCTTCAGGGCGTTGCCCGGGGTGATGTCGGCCTCGGGACCGGAATGGATCGTATCCCCGACCTTCAGCCCCTTGGGAAGCAGAATGTACCGCTTCTCGCCGTCGGCATAGTGGATCAGCGCGATGCGGGCGTTCCGGTTGGGGTCGTACTCGACCGTGGCCACCCTGCCGGGGACCCCGATCTTGTCGCGGCGGAAGTCGATGATGCGATAGGTCCGCCTGTGTCCCCCGCCGATATGACGCATCGTGATGCGGCCGGTGTTGTTGCGTCCGCCGCTCTTGCGCAGCTCGGTGGTGAGGGAGCGCTCGGGCTTGTCGGCCGTAATGTCCTCGCGTCCCTGGATGGACATCTGCCGACGGCCCGGGGTATAGGGTTTGAACTGTTTGATCGACATCTTCATCTACCTCTTTCTGGGCTGCCCCGCATCAAACCGAGGCACCCTCGAAGAACTCGATGCGTTGCCCCTCCGGCAGTGCCACAATCGCTTTCTTCCAGGACCGGGTCTTCCCCATAAAGGCGCCCATACGCTTGGGCTTGCCCTTGACGTTGATCGTGTTGACGCTCAGCACCTTCACCTTGAAGATCTGCTCGACCGCCTGGCGGATCTGGATCTTGTTGGCGTCCTTGTGGACCTCGAAGGTGTACTTGTTGTGCCCCATCAGGGAGCTGCTCTTCTCGGTGACGATCGGCCGGATAACAATATCGTGAGCGACCAGATTCATCTCGCATACACCTCCTCGAGCCGGGCGACGACCTCGGGGGTCACGACCAGCGTCCTGGAGTTCAGAAGATCGTAGACGTTGATGCTGGCGATGTTGAGGAACTTGGCCCCCGGGATGTTGCGAACCGAACGCATAACGTTGTCCCCGCCCTCATGGTAGACCACGAGAACCTTCTGCGCCCCGATGGCATCCATGAAGCCCTTCATGGCCTTCGTGGAGGGCTTGTCCATCTCCATCCCCCTCACCACGGTCATCAGAGAATCACGGACCTTGACCGAAAGCGCGCTCTTCATGGCCAGCCGGCGCACCTTTTTGTTGACCTTCTGGTGGTAGTCCCTCGGCTTCGGGCCGTGGGCCACGCCACCGTGGACCCAGATGGGGGAACGCGTGCTTCCCTGGCGGGCACGCCCCGTATGCTTCTGCTTCCAGGGCTTTCTTCCGCCGCCGCTGACCTCTCCGCGGGTCTTCGTGGAGTGCGTCCCCTGACGGCAGTTGGCCAGATGGGCCACCACGACCTGATGCATGGCCGGGACGTGGAGCGGTGCGTCGAACACGACGTTGGAGAGCTCCATCTCCCCGGCATCCTGGCCGTTGAAATCCACAACTTTAACTGCAGGCATAATCCTTGTACCCTCCTTCCCTATCGCTTACTTTTTCTTGTAGAGGGTGACCAGGCTGTTCTTGGCACCCGGCACGGCCCCCTTGACAAGGAGGAGGTTGTTCTCCGGATCGACGGCCATGATCGTGAGGTTCTTGACCGTCACCTTTTCGCTGCCCATATGTCCCGGCATCCGCTTGCCCGGGAAGATACGGCCCGGGTAGGAGATGGCGCCGCTGGAGCCGCCATGCCGATGCATGACCGACGTTCCGTGGCTGAACTGCTGGCCGCCGAAGTGATAACGCTTCATGACCCCGGCAAACCCCTTGCCCTTGCTGACGCCCCTGACGTCCACCTTCTCGCCCGTCTCAAACAGATCCACCCTGATCTCCTGCCCAATCTCATACCCGTCCGCCGTCTCGAGACGAAACTCGCGCAGCGTCCGCCTGGGCTCGAGCTTGTGTTTGTCGAAAAGACCTTTTAGGGGTTTGGACAGCTTATGCGGCTTGATCGCCCCAAAGCCGAGAAGAACGGCAGAGTATCCGTTCTGTTCGGGGGTCCGGACGGCAACGACGGGGCACGGGCCCGCCGCGATCACCGTGACCGCCACGGCCTGTCCCTGCTCGTCGAAAATCTGAGCCATGCCAACCTTCTTCCCCAGTATCCCTATACCCATCGTTATATATTCTCCTTTCAGCTCCAGCGCTTTCCTCATTCCCAATTTCCAATCATTCGTATACTTCGTTTAAGCAGGTGACCAGCTCTTCGGGGTCGTCAGACCCCGAATGCTGTGTCAATCGCTTATGTCGAAGCGAAGCCCAATGGCTTCGTCTTCGACGCAGATAGGCACCGCTTGGTAAAGAAACTAAGTGATTCGCACAGCTTGTCCCTTGCTCGCTGCTTATCGTCTACGAACGATTTGAAATCGGGACTACTCCACACCCTTTAAGGAGCTAAAGTTTGATCTGGATATCGACTCCAGAGGAAAGATTGAGCTGCATCAACGCATCCATGGTCTTCTGCGTCGGTTCGACGATATCGATCAGACGCTTGTGCGTCCTCATCTCGAACTGCTCCCGCGCGTCCTTGTCCTTGTGAGGCGACTTCAGGATCGTCACCTTGCTGATCTCGGTGGGGAGCGGAATGGGGCCGGAAACCCTGGCCCCCGTGCTCTCCGCCGTCTCCGCGATCTGGGCTGCGGACGTGTCGAGAACCCTGTGGTCAAACGCCTTCAGGCGGATACGGATTCTTTTAGCCACTGCAGTGTCCCTCTATGCCCTACTCGAGGATCTTGGTGACGACGCCGGCGCCCACCGTATGGCCGCCCTCGCGGACCG
>NZ_CAUUWA010000038.1 GCF_963548695.1 uncultured Fretibacterium sp. | reverse complement strand
TCATCCTCAACCTGGTGCGTCCCCAGTACTTCGTCCCGATCCATGGGGAGTACCGCCACCTGGTGCGCCATTCCCAGCTCGCGCAGGAGGTGGGGATCCCAGGACGCAACGTCTTTGTGATGGGGAACGGGGATGTCCTGAGCTTTTCGAAGGGGGCGAAGCCCCGCCTGAAGGACCACGTTCAGTCCGGGGCCGTTCTGGTCGACGGAAACGCGGTCGGCGGGCTGAAGAGCGCGGTGATGAAGGAGCGCCGGGACCTGGCGGAGGACGGCGTCCTCGTCATCGCCGCGGCGCTCGACTCGCGCGGCGGCCTGATGGCCCCCCTGTCCCTCGAGACCCAGGGCGTCTTCATCTCCGACGACCGCAAACGGGTCTTCGATGAGATCCGCGCCGCTGCGGAGCGGGTGCTCAAGGAGTTTGCCGGGGCCCCGAACATCGACGCGGAGGCCGTGGCGCGGGGGATAAGGAGCCGGGTCCGAGACGTCCTGAGACGGCGCAGCTCCTCCTATGCCGTGGTGCTGCCGATCGTCTCCATCGCCGGGCAGGAGTCCTCGACCGACGAGACCTGGCTGGAGAAGGAGTTTTTCTAGACTCAGGCCTCTTTCCCTTCGTAGGAGGGGCGAATTGCAGAGTCAAATTAAGATTCGGAGAGCTGGATGGTCATGCTGAATTTCCGTTGGGAGACTTTTATCCTTGGCGTCGTGCAGGGGCTGTGCGAGTTTCTTCCCGTCAGCAGCTCCGGGCACCTCGCCCTGCTTCAGAACCGCTTCGGGCTGGGGGGAGAGGGGCTGCTGGCCTTCGACCTCCTGCTGCACTGCGCGACGCTGCTCGCCGTCCTGATCTTTTTCCGGCGGGATCTTTGCGTCCTGGCCTCGGGGTGGTTCCGCGGCTGCGTCCGGCGGAGCGCCCGCGGTGAGGAGGGCTGGCGGTACGGGTGGGCGGTCCTCGCGGCCACCGCGGCGACGGGGGCCGCGGCTCTGCCGCTCAAGGGGGCCGTCGAGTCCGCGA
This sequence comes from uncultured Fretibacterium sp., assembly GCF_963548695.1. Taxonomy (NCBI): domain Bacteria; kingdom Thermotogati; phylum Synergistota; class Synergistia; order Synergistales; family Aminobacteriaceae; genus Fretibacterium; species uncultured Fretibacterium sp. The sequence continues at coordinate 21,955 of NZ_CAUUWA010000038.1, read as the reverse complement.
TGCAGTCTCAGATCGCCGTCGGGAGCGGCCTCCTGGTGACGGCGGGGCTGCTGTTCCTCGTCCCCCTTTTTCCGGAAGGGGAGAGGAGGCCGTATCTCGGAACGGCCCTCCTGGTGGGGCTGGCGCAGGGGCTGGCCGTCTTCCCCGGCGTTTCCCGGTCCGGCGCCACGATAGCCGCGGGGCTCTTCCTGGGGCTGGCCGTCGCCGAGGCCTTCCGCTTCTCCTTCCTGATCTCGATCCCCGTCATCCTGGGCGCGTCCCTGCTGGAGGCCCTGAAGCTTCGGAAAAGCGGGGGGTTGGGCTCCCTGCTCGAGGGCTGGGTCTGGGCGGCCCTCGCGGCCTTCGTCCTGGGCTGGCTGGCCCTGATCCTGCTGCGCCGGCTCGTGCTCTCCGGTCGGTGGGTCTATTTCGGGTTGTACTGTCTGATCCTGGGGACCTTTGTCATCGTCTCCAGCGTGGGGCTGGGGTTTTAGTCCATGGGGATCGGGAACGAGCCCCTCTCCATCCTCTTGGCCTCGGGCAGTCCCAGACGCCGCGCGCTTTTGGCTGACCTCGGCTGGCGTTTCGAGTGGACGGCCCCCAGGGTGGACGAGTCCCTGCTGCCGGGCGAGGCCCCCGAGGCGCTCTGCGAGCGTCTGGCGCGTCTGAAGGCGGAGGCCCCCGAGGCTCGGGAGGGCGTGCTGGTCCTGGCTGCGGACACCATCGTGGTGGTGGATGGGCGGGTCCTGGGGAAGCCCGCGGACCTCGATGAGAGCCGGGAGATGCTGGCCCTCCTGCAGGGGCGCGGGCACGAGGTGCTGACCGGGGTCGCGCTGCGGTGGAGCGGGCGCACGGTCACCGCCGTCGAGAGGACGGCGGTGCGCTTCCGCCCCCTGAGCCCCGGAGAGGTCGCCGCGTATGCCGCCACCGGCGAGGGGATGGACAAGGCGGGCTCCTACGCCATCCAGGGCCGGGGCGCCCTTTTGGTGAGCGGCATCGATGGGGATTACTTCAACGTCGTCGGGCTCCCCCTCTGTCGTCTCGGAATGCTGCTGGAATCCGTGGGGCTGAGCCTGGAACGCCTGTGGGCCGGGCTCCGATCGGAGGATGATTTTTGTTTTTGCGGAGGTGCTGGGGCTTGAGGTTATCCTGTCGTCTTTTTGCGGGGATGGTGGCCGCCGTGATCCTGGGGTGCGCCGGGTGGGGGCTTCTGCCGCGGTGGCGTCTGGAGCGCGGGGACAGGGACGTCGCGATCATCGCGGATTTCAGGGATATCGTTCCTCTGGCCCTCGGGGCCGGAGTGTCCGTCGACGGGGCGCTTGCCCTCCTGAAGGAAAAGGGGCTGCGCGGGCTTATGGTCAGCGAGCTGACGGGCGAGGACACGGCTAACGGGGTCGGTCCCGTCGCCGCCGCGGCGGTGCCGGGCGGCGGAAACGGCGCGGCGCTGACGCGCCTCTCCGTCGAGGAGGGCTTCCCTCAGGCCGGTAGGGCAGGGGAGTGGCTGAGGCTCAAAGCGGCGGGGGAGGCCGCGGAGGGCGGCGATGTCCTCCTCCCCGTTCCGCTCATCATGCTGCGGACCGTGGGGATCTTTCCGGATATATCCGGGCTCGAGGCCGGAGTGCGGTCGGGGCTGCCCCTCTATTACAGGCCGGCGCCCTCCCTGGGATGGCAGACGAAAGGGGCGGCCAGGCTGCTGGGCGAGGTCCTGGACGCCTATCCCATCGCCGCCGTCACCCCCTTGGGGGAGAGCGTCTCGGGGTATCCCGACGTGGGACCCATCGCCGCCGAGCCGAAGAAACGAGGGGTTCCCGTGGCCGCGGTCGAATTCTCGCGGCAACTTGGGGCGGTTCAGCTGAACAACCTGAGCTTTCCCTCGCTCCTGACCCTGCACAGCGTCACGAACGAGGAGCTTGTCGTGCGCAACATCGGCCGTCAGGCCCTGCTGGAGCGGCTGGTTCGGGCGGCCGCAGAGCGCTCCGTTCGGCTCCTGGTTTTGCGGTCGGCCCCCTTGGGGCATTCGGCCTCGACCTTGGACGCCTACGCCGGGGAGGTCGCCTCCCTGGCCGCGCAGCTGCGCGGGCACGGATTCCGGATGGAATGGCCGCGCGTCCTCTTTTCCGGTGGGGGATGGCGTTCGGGCTTGTTGTCGTTTTTGTCCGCCTATGCCCTCGTTGCCGCGTTCCTCTTTGCCCTGTGGCGCTATGCCCTGCGGCTCGGAGGGGATGGAGAGGCTGGGAAAACAGTCGGCCTGGCCTCCGTCGCCGCGTTTTTTCTCCTCGCGGGGGGTGGGGCGTTTTTGATCCGATTGGTCCCGGCCGCAGGCCGTCTCCTGGGGGCGCTGGCCGCCCCGCTCATCGTGACGGAGGCCTCTTTGATGGCCATGAGTTTGGGCCGGACGCGGACTTATTCACAATTTTATCCATGGGGGCCGATTCTCTGCGGCTTCCTCGCCGCCGTCATCGGGGGGCTCGCCCTGGCCGCCTTCTTCAGCGACCCGCTCTACATGCTGCGGCTGAGGACCTTCTCGGGGGTCAAGCTCACCCTTCTGCTGCCGCCGATTCTGGTGCTGCTGCATGATCTGAAGAACCGGGTCCACCCGGAGTCCCTGGACGCCTTCCTGTCCCGCCCCCCGCTTTGGGGAGAGCTGATGCTGGGCGGCGTTCTCCTGATTCTTCTGGGCATCATGCTGTTCCGGAGCGACAACGTCCGGTTCATCCCCGGCTTCGAGGTCAGGGTACGCGGGACGCTGGAGCAGTGGCTGGTCGCCCGTCCCCGCAGCAAGGAGGTCTTCCTGGGCTATCCGTCCCTGATGCTGCTTGCCTTTGCCGTCAAAAACGGCCTGTGGGCACGCTACCGCGAGCTCCTCCGCCTTGGCGCGGCGTTGGGGTTCTCCTCCGTCGTGAACAGCTTCTGCCACTTCCACACGCCGATCGCCTTCATCCTGCTTCGGGAGTTTAACGGCTTGTGGCTGGGCCTGATTCTCGGTTCGGTTGTGGTCCTGGCTGTCGGCCGGGTTCTGCGGCCTCTGTGGCGTCGGATTCGCGTCCTGGCGGAATGACCCGATGACCCCGCAAGGAGGGGCCCGGCGCTATCGGGTTGCCCTGGCCGGCTACTATGGGTTCGGCAACCTGGGGGACGAACTTCTGGCCGGCGCCTCCCTGGAGGCCCTGGAGCGGGCGGGCGTCGGGCGGGGGAACGTCGTCGTGCTCTCGAACGATCCGGAGGGCTCCCGACGTGCGTTCGGGGTCGATTCCGTCTCCCGATGGCGCCTGCGCGGCGTCCTCTCGGCGCTGCGATCGAGCGAGACCCTGCTCCTGGGGGGAGGGGGGCTCTTTCAGGATGGGACGAGCCTTCGATCCTGTCTCTGGTACTGGGGGCTGGTGCGCCTGGCCTGCATCTGCGGGGCCGTCCCCTGGGCTCTCGGACAGTCGATCGGACCGCTGCGGAGCGCTGGGGCGCGCTGGCTGACCCGGGATGCGCTGAGGGCCTGCCGCGTCCTGCACTTGAGGGATACGCCCTCGATGGAATGGGCCGGCCGTCTTGGGCTGTCCGCCGTGGGGGGAAGGGACCTGGCCTTGACATTGAAGCTCCCGCGGGCCGTGGGGGAGGATGTGGGGCGGACGGAGAAAAAAACGGGGCGGCTCCTGCTCAACCTGCGCCCCTCCCCGGACGCGGACCGCTTCGCCCGGCTGGCGGCGCCCTTCGCCGCGGACTTTCCCGACGAGGTCGTCGGCGTGGCGCTGTCGGGCGAGGACGAGATCCTGCTTGACGCCATGAAGGTGGCCGGGAGGCTCAGGCTCGATAGGATCGAGCGGGTCGCGGGGCTCGAGGAGGCCGCGCGCCTCTGGTCGGGGGCGTCCGCCGCGGTAGGGATGCGCCTGCACTTCGCCGTGCTCTCCGCCCTGTGGGGGACGCCGCTTGCCGTGCTGCCCTACGATCCCAAGGTGGAGGCCTTCGCGAGGGGCGTCGGGGTCCCCTGTGCCGGGGAGAAGCTGCCCCAGCCCTGTCCACCGGCCCCGCTCGACCGCCTGGGTGTGGTTTTGGAGGTGGATGCGCTCTGCCGCGCGGTTTTATTGAGAAACTGAAGTTCAGTGGCGCGGGGGTGGGAAGTGCACCGGGCTCCCCGGAGTGGTCGATGGGCGGGGGCTGTGCTTTTCAAGAGGCTCTTCGTGGGTTATACTCTAACCCGAGTAAGTCGTAAACGCGGGCGGATGGTTTGAATGGATAGTCGGATCGATGGGTTGTAGGGCGTGCAGTTCATTTTTGGACGGTGATTGTGTTGGATAGACGTCGTGTCGACGAACTGGGTATCAGCTATGTCGAGAAACTCTCCCTCTATGAGGAGTATGCCTCGCGCGTGCGCAATCTGGTTCAGGACCTGATCGAGCGGGAGGATATCGAGGTACACAGTATCGAGGGATGGGCCAAGGCCCCGGCCGATCTGGTCCGTGCTCTGAACGCCCGGGGGGACGACGGAGACGCGGGGCTGAACGCCGTGTCGGACTTGGTTACGGTTCGTGTTCTCCTCCGCTTTCCCGAGGACGTTTATAAGGTAGAGGAGATCATCCTGGCCGAGTTCGACGTCGACCGGGACCGGTCCGTTCCCTCGAGCGGGCTGGAGGATCCCTTCCGTTTTGGGTATCCGGCTGTCGTCTATGCCCTTGCCCTCTCCGAAAGCCGATCCTCCCTGCGGGAGTGGGGTAAATACCGGGGGCTCGGGTTCCGCCTTGAGCTGCGCACCATGCTTCAGGAGGCTTGGGCGACCATCTCTCCGCGGGTTAACCTCAACGTGGACTCGGTCTCCGAGAAGAAGCTGAAGCGCAGGCTCGTTCGCCTGGCGGCCCTCCTCGAGGAGGCCGACGAGGGGTTCCTCTCCCTGTGGGAGGAGGTCAAGGACGTCGCGGTCCTGGTGCCTCCGGTCCAGGGGCCTGATGAGCCACGGGACGAGACGATCTCGGCGGAGCGGATATTCAGCGAGGATGAGCTGTACTCCTTCTTCAAGGCGGAACCGAACGCCCTGAGCCTCTGGAACTCCCTTGCAGTCAAGGCCGGGTTTCCGATCTTCGTGCCGTCCCCCGATTACCTCAAGGACAGCTTCAACTACCTCTATGTCATCCTTCGTGCCGCCGGGATCGACACCATTTCGGAGGTCCGGCGTTTTCTGGCGGAGATGGAGGAGGACGACAAAGGGCTGCGGCAGCTCCAGACGATACGCGAGTCCTTTGCGAAGGAGAGCGCCTCTTGGCGCGTCGATCCTTTTTCCGCGATCTTCCTCCTGGTCCTGAACCTCAAGTGGGATACCCTTAAAGAGAAGGATCTCGTACAGCTGAATATCAAAAAGGGATCCGACCGCATCAGCGGCATCGACTGACCGTTGCGCGGCCGGAACCGTCCGGCAAGAGAGCCTGCGAACGGGGCGGCGCTTTGGGCGCTCCGTGAGCGGGATATGTTTTTGCCGAAGCGCCCCTGCTGGGGTTTTGTTTTGAGGAGGGATGAGCGATGCGGGTCGCAATGTTCTGGATGTTCGTCTCCTATTTCATCGGCTCTCTGCCTACGGGATACCTGGTGGCCCGTATCTTCAAGGGGGTTGACATACGCACGGTTGGGTCCGGATCCATCGGTGCGACCAACGTGCGTCGCCTGATGGGGCAGGGGTGGGCTGTCTTTGTCACCTTGGTCGACATGCTCAAAGGGGCCCTGGCGCTCCTGCTCACCGTGGACTCGGCCTCCTCCGATCCCTGGATGCTCTCGCTGTCGGCCCTGGCTGTTGTCCTTGGGCACAATTACCCCGTCTGGCTGAGGTTCAGGGGGGGAAAGGGCGTGGCCACGACCTACGGAACCATGTTCTTCATCTGGCCCTGCAACTCCTTCGCAATCGTCCTGATGAGTGGGGCCCTTTGGTATGCCGTCATGACGTCGACGCATTACGTATCCCTGGCCTCCATGCTGTCCCTGCTGGCACTGCCGGCCTTTTTCTGGATGCTGGATGCGCCCCTTCCCTTTATCCTCCTGGCGCTGATCCTTGCGCTCCTGGCGATGTTCCGCCACAGGGCCAACGTCTCCCGCCTGCTGGAGGGCCGGGAGAACCCGGTTTGACGAAGCCCCTCGCCGCCCGCGCCTCGAGCGAGGAAAATGGAGTGGATGGGACGCCGGACGGGACGGGGAGGGAGGGGCTTGTCCTGGACCTGGGGGCCGTGGGCGGGGGTAAATGTTTCCTCGAGCTTCGGCGAAGCGCACGGGCCAGGCGCCTGCGGCTGATCGTCGGGGGCGGAGGCGTGACGGTGGTCGTGCCGTCAGGCTTGGATTCGCTGCGGAAGATCAGGCTCCTGATCGAACCTCACAAGGCCTGGATACTGAAGAACCTCGAACGGATGAAGCTTTTGTCCTCCGCTCAGTCCCGCCGCCAGGCGGTCTCCGTTCCGGAGCGCATCGTCCTGAGGGCCTTGGAGGAGACCTGGCGGGTCGAGCTCTCGGGTTCTGAGTCGCAGAGGACTCTGGCTCGGGACGGGGTCGTGCGCTTGCCGCGGGGTTTCTGTGGGGGGGAGGCCTTGGCAGCGCTGCGGCGGTGGGTCCTGCTGCGAGCGCGGGAGGTCCTGCCACGGCTTCTGACGGAGCTGGCGGCGGAATACGGTTTCGAGGTGGGGCGGATTGCGGTCAAGGAGATGAAGAGCCGATGGGGAAGCTGCTCGTCCAAGGGGAACGTCAACCTGAACGCGCGGCTTCTCTTTTTGTCCTCGGGGCTCGTACGGCATGTCCTGCTGCATGAGCTCTGCCATTTGAGGGAGATGAACCATTCCAGGGCTTTTTACGAGTGCCTGAGGGACGTGGACCCCGAGGCCGACCGACATGTCGCGGAGCTCAGGGGAGCCTGGGGGATGGTGCCCCCGTGGGCCTGCCGCTGAGCGGACGAAGGCGAATGCTGCAAGTTGAATGTCACTTGAGCGGGCGGTCCTGCTGCCCCGCTTTTTGTGTAAAGGAAAATATCTTTTAGGAGGTACGGTTGATGGCAAAAAAACTGATTTATGGATTGGACGACAATCCTCCCTTTACCATCATGGTCCTCGCCGGGGTTCAGCATGTGTTGACGCTGTTCGGCGCGACCACGCTGGTCCCGCTGATCTTCGGGCCGGCCATGGGGATGGATGTGCTCCAGGTCGCGGCGTTCATCTCGTGCGTCTACTTCGGCATGGGGGCGGCGACCCTCATCCAGACGCACCCCAAGCTGGGGTCGGGGCTCCCCATCGTGCAGGGGTCGAGCTTCAGCTTCATTCCCTCGGTGATGACCGTGATCGGGGCGTACAAGGCCATGGGGCCGGAGGCCGTGATGCAGTACATCGGCGGGGCGCTCATCCTCGGCGGTATCCTCCTGTCCGTCGTCGGGTACAGCGGAATCGTGGGCTATGTCCGGAAGGTCATCACCCCGGTGGTCATCGGCCCCGTGATCATGGCGATAGGTTTTTCGCTCGCCCCCGTCGCCATCCAGAACAACGCCGCCAACTACTGGCCCGCGTCCCTGGCGGTCGTCCTCCTGATCTTCCTGTTCAGCCTGGTGAGCCGGAACAAGTACGTCAACATCTTCGCCATCCTCTCCGCCATCGTCATCACCTATCTGGTCTGCCTCGGGCTGTCGCATGCCGGGGTGTTCCCCGAGGGGCATCCCGCTCACATCAGCCTGGCCCGGGTGGCCGAGGCCCCCTGGCTGCGCTATGACATATTCATGCCCTGGGGTCCCCCGAAGTTCAGCCTGCTGGCCTTCGGTGCGATGCTCGCGGGCTTTTTCGCCGTGATGATCGAGTCCATCGGGGACTACCATTCGGTCTCCTACGCCTCGGGGATCGAGGACCCGGACGAGAAGACCATCAGCCGGGGCATCGGGGCCGAGGGCCTGAACTGTGCCCTGTCCGGGCTCTTCGGCTCGGTGGGAACGACCTCCTACACGGAGAACGTCGGGCTGATCGGCCTCACCGGGGTGGCGTCCCGGTGGGTGGTCCGGACCGGGGCGATCCTGCTGATCCTCATGAGCTTCGTCGGAAAGCTGGGCGCGCTTATAGCGACCATGCCGTCGCCGATCATCGGCGGGGCCTACATCGCGCTCTTCGGAACCATCGGCGCCCTGGGCATCCAGGTCCTGATGCGCGCGGATATGGGGAGCCAGCGCAACGTGCTCATCGTGGGCTTCTCCTTCCTGATGGCGTTGGGCCTGCCCGGATGGGTGGAGAAAAATCAGGAACTCTTCATGAACCCGGCCTGCAGCACGCTCGTTCAAACTCTGGGGGGCATGCTCTGGGCCATCCTGAAGACCCCCATGGCCGTGGCGGGCATCTGCGCGGCCGTCTGCGACTCGCTTGTCCCGGGCACCGACGAGGAGCGGGGTATCGGAGCTGGGGCGTGCTGAGAATGCCCCAGCAAGCATTAGTCTTTTATTGGCGTCCCCGGGTTTGGACATCCGCCTCCCGTTCGGGCTGCCGATCGAGTCGGGTGTTCCGGAAGTAGAGGACCGTCTCGGTCCCCACGAGGATGAAGTTGATGGAGTAGGGAATGAGCAGGAAGCCCTGGATGCCGTCCACCAGGTACACCTTTGCGATTCCGGCCGTGTATCCCAGCAGGATCACCATGAGGAATCCAAGGCTCTTGCCCCTGGCCGTGCGCGCCCTCCAGGACTTGAGGATCGACAAGGGCCAGGCGGCCCCAAAACAGATCAACATCAGCGTCTCCAGCAGATGAACCCAGTTCAAAACGGACATGCCCCTTTCGCTGAAAGATAAGGTGAATGCGGGCGGTTCTTCACGCACTCTTCATCATAGCACATCGCCCCCGCGCGAGAACGGCGTTTCCCCTGAAGGTGCAGCCCCAGCCAGGGGCACGCCTTTCTCGTTGGGTCCGCGGTTTGGACGCGGTGGATGCGAGACATCGCAGGAAAGGAGGTGAGTGAACATGGACATATCGGCAGATGTCGCGAGGTACTCCATGGAGATGGCTGCCGCGCGGGTAAGCTCCGCGGTGCAGGTGTCGATGCTGAGGAACGTCATGGACCTTCAGCAGGCGACGATGACCCAGCTTTTGCAGTCGATGGGTATGGGCAGGGCGCTGGATCTCCAGGCGTGATTCGGTTTGGGAGCCAATGAGCCGGTTGGGGACGGGAGGGAGCGGTAGAACCGCTCCCTCCCGCCGCGGCTCAGGCATCCTCCGGTTCAGGCATCCTCCACCAGAGGCTTGCTGTAGGCGTACTCCGAATCCCACGGGAAGAGGATCCATGTGTCCTGGGAGACCTCCGTGATGAAGGTGTCCACGAAGGAACGCCCCTCGGGCTTTGCGTAGACCGTGGCGAAGCAGGCGTTAGGAAGGAGGGCGCGCACGACCTGTGCCGTCTTGCCGGTGTCCACCAGGTCGTCGACGATGAGCCAGTTTCGGCCTCCGTTCTCGGTCTGGATTCCCTTAAGGATGTGGGGCCTGCCCTGGGTCCTGAGCGTGTAGCTCGAGATACAGACGGTATCGACCAGCCGGATGCTCAGCTCCCGCGCGACGATCGCCGATGGGACCAGTCCCCCTCGGGCGATACCCACGATGTGCTCCCATCTCCCCATCCCGTGGAGCCTCTCCGCCAGGGACTTGCAGTCCTGATGGATCCTCTCCCATGAGATGGAGTACGTCTTGCAATAGCGGTCCTCGGCCCCCATAGCGATCCCCTCCGTCGTCTTCCTTATATTGTATTATATCGTCTCGCCGATGGCTCTCTGGCTGAGCCGCCTCCAAGAAGTACGGCATAAGGAGACCCGTTCGTGTCCCTCGAATTTTCATGCCCTCCGAAGCAGGGGTTTGTTCTTTGTTTCCGATTACGGTAGAATACACGAATAAGGGAAACGAGGCCGTAGGAGCGCTGCGGCGGGGACGAAGCGAAGAGGGCGGCGTGGGCCAAAGCGCGCTCCCAGGGAGACATAAAAATGGAAGACATAAAAACAAACGGAATCCCGAAGGATTCCGCACCGCTTCTCTTTCGTTCCGTCCCCGCAGAATCAGACTGCCGACGCCGCTCTCTTGACGAAGCCGGACTTCAGGCACTTCGTGCACACGCGCACCTTGAAGGTGGAGCCATCGCCCGCATCGATCCGGACACTCTGAAGATTGACCAGCCAACGACGGCGCGTATGCCGGTTGGAATGGCTGACCGCGTTCCCCGTCACGGGGCCGCGTCCGCAGCACTGACAGACCTTTGCCATTGTAATTTCCCTCCGTTTTTTCTTCAACTCGGACGGGGGGTAGGCTTCTTGCCCTCTCCTCGCCGAGAGAGATTGCATGTTTTTGCCTCAGGATTTTATCATATTTTTTTCAAATGGAAAAATGTCCGGGGCTGGACTTGAGGGATCCGGACGAGGAGAATTTTGAACTTAGGAGGAATCTTCATGGATTCGAGCCTGTGTCCGCGCGGCGGAGATAAGGGATGTGGGACGGCGTGCAGGGGTATGGGCCGGAAGGTTGGGAGGGGAAAGGACCGATGTCGTTTGGCGATAACCTGGAGCGGTTGGATGAGGTCCTGAGGCGTCTCGAGTCCGAGCCGATGCCCTTGGACGAGGCTCTCGAGGTCTTCGAGCGCGGGGTCTCCCTGGTGCGGGAGAGCCGGAGGATTCTGGAGAGGGCGGAGCAGAGGGTGGCGATCCTGGCCCGGGACGGCGAGGAGCCCTTCGAGGACGCCGCCGGAGGTGAGGATGAAAAAGTTGAAAACTAAAAATTGAAAACTTGATTCTTGGTGCATTTTTTGTTCGTCTTGTGCTATTCTTTAGCTGATGCCGCAGTCCCCTGCGGGTGCGTGCAGGCGTGGGTCCAAGTTAGATGTCGTTGCGTGGATTTCAAGCTCTATCCGGTTCCTTTGCCAACAAAAATTGTGTGGAGGTGTCTGGTATGTCGGTTACGAGAAGGACGGCTACGAATGTGTTGCTGGATACGGCACTGAAGAATTTCTATGGTGCTGCGGAGGAGATGGGGCTCGACGATAAGCTCATCTCGATCTTGAGCAACTCCGAGCGCAGGCTCGAGGTCTCCGTGCCCGTGGAGATGGACGACGGTTCCGTCCAGGTTTTCAAGGGCTACAGGGTGCAGCACTCCACCGCCATCGGCCCGGCCAAGGGCGGCATCCGTTTCCATCCCGACGTGGACGTGGACGAGTGCGAGGCTCTGGCCATGCTCATGACCTGGAAGTGTTCGCTGGCAGGCATCCCCTACGGCGGCGGCAAGGGCGGGATCTGCTGCGATCCGCTGGTCCTCTCCAAGAAGGAGAAGGAGCGCATGTCCCGCACCTTTGCGGCCCGCATCGCGCCGATCGTCGGGACCTGGCAGGATGTGCCCGCCCCGGACCTCAACACGGGAGGCCAGGAGATGGTGTGGTTCAGCGACACCCTCACCAAGATGCGCGGCCAGCTGGAGCCGGGCGTGTTTACGGGCAAGCCGATCCCGTACTGGGGCTCCAGGGGGCGCAACGAGGCCACGGGCCGCGGCGTCGCCACCTGCGGCCTCGAGCTGATGAAGGTCCTGGGCAAGAACCCGGAGGGCATTCGGGCGGCCATCCAGGGGTTCGGTAACGTCGGCAGCTACACGGCGAAGACGCTGGCGGAGGCGGGGGTGAAGATCGTCGCCATCAGCGACATCACGGGGTCCTACTACTCCCCGAAGGGCATCGACCTGAAGAAGGCCTTTGAGATGGTCTCCTCGCACCCCAAGAGGTTGCTGGAGGGCTATACCTGCGACGGCTGCGAGAAGCTGGGGGTCTCGGACGTCCTGTTCACGGACTGCGATTTCCTGTTCCCCTGCGCGCTCGACGGCGTTTTGAACGACAAGACGGCGGACAAGGTGAAGGCCAAGTACCTCGTCGAGGGTGCCAACGGCCCCGTCACCCCCGAGGGAGACAAGATCCTCTCGGACAAGGGCGTCACGCTCGTCCCCGACTTCCTGGCCAACTCGGGCGGCGTCATCGGCTCCTACTTCGAGTGGGCGCAGAACCTCCAGGGATTCTTCTGGACGGAGGAGGAGTACAACAACCGCCTGATCCACATCATGAAGGGCAATTTCAAGCGCGTCTGGGACTACGCCCAGTCCAAGAACGTCAAGATGCGCCGCGCCGCTTTCATGGCCGCCATCCAGCGCGTCGCCGACGTCGAGGCGCTGCGCGGCATCTTCCTGTAGGCTTGCTCTCCCTTAGGCTTGCTTTCTCTGCTTTGAGGAGGCAGTTCTCGTGAAGGACAGGGTGCTTTCGGCAGTCGAAGGGCTTCGCGGCGAGATGGTCGAGGCCCTGAGCCGGATCTGCCGCATTCCCGCCGTCTCCCCCCATAACGGGGGGACGGGGGAGGAGGAGAAGGCCAGGGAGATCGAGCGTCTTGTCGCGGAGCTGGGGCTGGGCGCCGTTACATGGCAGAGGGTTGAGGACGAAAGGTCCCCGACGGGGAACCGGCCCTCTCTGTTTCTGGAGCTGCCGGGGAAGCAGCAGCGCCGGCTCTGCATCCTGACGCATATCGATATCGTCCCCGAGGGGGATCGGTCGCTCTGGACAATAGACCCCTATCAGCCCGTCGTCAAGGGGTCCCGTCTCTATGGGCGCGGGGTCAGCGACAACGGGATGACCCTTATCGCCTCGCTCTACGCGCTCAAGGCGCTCGTCGCCTCCGGCGCCGAGCCGGAGTTCTCCGTGTGCCTCGTCTTTGCCGCGGACGAGGAGATGGGGAGCGGTTTCGGCCTGGAGCCCCTGCTGGAACGGGGGCTTTTCCGCCCGGACGACCTGGTGATCGCTCCGGACGGCGGCAACGATGCGGGGGATTTCGTCGAGATATCCGAGAAGGCCGGCCTCAAGCTCGCCTTTACCGTAACGGGTCGCCAGGCCCATGCCAGCCTGCCCAATACGGGGCTGAACGCCTGTCGTGCGGCCAACATCCTGGCCGTGGAGGTGGACGAGGCCCTGCACAAGGCGTTTCCGGACGAGGACCCGCTTTTTGATCCTCCCGTCTCGACCTTCGAGCCGACCCGCCGCTTTGCCAACGTCCCCAACACGAACACGGTCCCCGGCAAAGAACGATTCGAGTTCGACTGCCGCGTCCTCCCCTCCGTCTCCCTGGACGAGGTGCTGGGGGTCGTGGAGCGGGTGCGTAAGGACGTGGCGAACCGGACCGGCGCCGCGGTTGACCTCGAGGTTGGCCGAAACGATGCGGCCGCCCCCACCCCTCCGGACAGCGATATCGTCCGGCTGCTCTGCGGCGCCGTTCGAGAGGTGCTTGGGGTGGAGCCGAGGACCGGAGGGATCGGGGGGGGCACGTTTGCGGCGTTCTTCCGCAAAAAGGGCATTCCCGCGGTCGTCTGGCAGCAGGAATGTGCCGGAGTGGCCCATCAACCCGACGAGTACACGGAGATAGACTACCTTGTCAACAACGCGAAGGTCTTCGCCTTGATGATGCTGGGCGGGCTCTGAGCTGAAGTTCCGCCGCATTCTTGCCGAAAACGGCGTGCCGGAGAGGGGGGAAGAGGATTCCTCCCTCTCCGGTATGTTGTTTTCCAGTGTGTGCCTCCGCTTTCCCAGAAAGGTACGAAAGATCTCGTCTGCTCTGGTAAAAAAACGTCTCAGGCGCTACAATTTTCATCATGGGTCCATCGTGTTCTTCTTGAGGAGGAGATGTGTCCGGAGGAGAGGTACGAACCCGACCGAAGCCCCATGGGGGTTCATATCGAGATGGGGCGGAAACGCTGATGAAAATAGGGTGCTGGCCTCGGCGGCGAGGGGCGTTTGATGTTTCGGCCTCCCAGGGAGGTTTGACGGAGGTTTGACGATGTTCGGAACGGATATAGGAATCGATTTGGGCACGGCGACGATCCTGATCTTCGAGAAGAGGCATGGGGTCGTGCTGAGGGAGCCCTCGGTCGTGGCCGTCGATCAGGATACCGGCAGCATCCTGGCCGTGGGATACGAGGCCAAGAACATGGTGGGACGCACGCCGGGCAGCATCGTCTCTGTCCGCCCGCTCAGGGACGGCGTCATCGCAAACTACTCGATGACCGAGGCGATGCTCCAGCACTTCATGCGGCGCGTCACGCGCGGCTGGCAGCGTTTCTTCAGGAACAGGGCGATGATCTGCGTTCCATCCGGCGCTACGGACGTGGAGCGCAGGGCCGTCCTCGAGGCGGCGCTCGAGGTTGGGGCCAAGGAAGCCTACCTCATCGAGGAGCCCATGGCCGCGGCCATCGGGGCCAACCTCAACGTCGAGGAGGCCCGGGGCAAGATGGTCGTTGACGTCGGCGGCGGGACGGCGGATATCGCGGTGATCTCCCTTGGGGGGGTCGTCGTCTCCAAGTCGCTCCGGATTGGGGGGGACAAGTTCGACGAGGGGATCATGCGCTACCTCCGGCGCCAGTACAACCTCGCGATCGGCGAGCAGACGGCCGAGAACCTGAAGATCATGATCGGCACCTGCATTCCGCTGGACGAGGAACAGCGCATGGTCATCAAGGGCCGGGACCTCGTACAGGGGCTGCCGCGGCAGATAGAGGTCTCCAGCTCGGCCGTCAACATGGCGATAGGGGAGATGGTCCAGACCCTGGTCGATGGGGTGCGCAACGTCCTGGAGCTAACGCCGCCGGAGCTTTCGGCCGATATCATAGACAGGGGTATCGTCCTCACCGGGGGGGGCTCCCTGCTGAGGGGGCTGCCTGAGCTGATCTCGCAGCAGACGGGGATCAACTGCTTTACGGCGGAGAATCCGATGGAGTGCGTGGCCCTGGGTACGGGCAGGGCTCTGGCTGCCATCGACAAGCTGACGGGGTCAGGACGCAACAGCATCCTGGTGAACGTCAGAAAGGGACGCAGGCGTCGCTGACCTCCGCGGGCCCCTTTGAAATATTCAAGGGGGCCCGCGGAGGCTGGCTGAAGAAAGCGGTTTGGCTCCACCTTTTCGAAGGGGCGTGATTTTTTGCACAGAGGGCTTTATGCGGCGTGCTCCGCAATGCTGGTCCAGGAGACGCACCTGGACGTCGTGACGAACAACCTGGCGAACGTGGATACGCTCGGCTTTCGCCGCCGCATCCCCGTCAACGAGGATTTCAGCGCGCATCTGGACCGTCTCGAAAAGGTATCGGAGGACGACGAGCGGAAGATCGTGACCGTCCCCCCGTTTACGATGAACTGGAAGGGAAGGCAGACTATTGGGACCCTGGCCCTGGCGAACGTCTTTTCGGAGAGCGCCATGGACACGACGCCGGGCGTCGTCCGCGTGACGGACAATCCGCTGGACCTGTTGATCGACGGGCCGGGCTTCTTTGCCGTCCAGGACGGGGCGGGGAACACCTTCTATACGCGTCAGGGCAGCTTTACGCTGAGTGACGATGGCGTCGTTGTCACTCAGGACGGAATGACCCTCCAGGGCGACGGCGGGGACATCGAGGTGGGGACGGCCACCCGCCTGGTCGTCAATCCCGGCGGCCAGGTCTACGCGGATGGGGCGCTCGTGGGGACGATCCCGCTCTATACCTTCGAACGGCCGACCTATCTGAGGCAGGTAGGCCGGAGCCTCCTGGCGCCCAGCGACGCTTCGGGGCCGGCCGCCGAGGCCGAGGACGTCCGGATTGTCGGGGGAGCGCTCGAACGGTCCAATGTCAGCGTCGTCGAGGAGATGGTCCGTATGATCGAGGCCCAGCGGGCGTACGAGGGCGCCTCGAAGGCCCTGATGGCGCACGATGAGCAGACGGGCAAGTTGATTACGGCCTACGGCAGGGGCTAAATTCTTTTTTGCCCTTTTTGCGTTAGTGGGAGGATTTATCGCATGTTGAGATCTCTTTGGTCCAGCGCTTCGGGCATGATTGCCCAGCAGACTCATCTTGACGTCGTCTCGCACAACCTTGCGAACGTCAATACCCAGGGGTACAAGAAGCGGAGAGCCGACTTCGAGGACCTGCTCTATCAGGTTGGCCGGGAGCCCGGGACGCCGGTCGAACCGAACTCCATGGTCCCTACGGGCGTGCAGGTGGGCCTGGGCACGCGGGTCGTCGCGACCCCCAGCTTCATGACCCAGGGGAACTTCCAGATCACGGAGAATCCCCTGGATTGGTCGATCGCAGGCAAGACGATGGCGGGGGAGAACGCCTTTTTCCAGGTGACGCGGACGGATGGGACGATCGCCTACACCCGCTCCGGGGTGTGGGATGTGGATGCGGACGGGCAGATCGTCAACCACGACGGCCTGCTGCTTGAGCCCGCGATCGTCATTCCGCGGGAGGCCACGTCCATCCAGCTGAGCCGGGACGGCATCGTATCCGTTAAGATGCCCGGTCAAACGGAGCTCCAGGAGGTCGGACAGCTGGAGCTGGCGCGCTTCATCAACCCGGCAGGCCTCCGGGCGGAGGGGGACAGGCTGTTCCTGGAGACGGAGGCCAGCGGCCCCCCCATCTTGGCGCAGCCCGGCACGGATGGGATGCCCGAGGTGCGGCAGGGCGTCCTGGAGATGTCCAACGTCCAGGTCGTCGAGGAGATGGTGGAGATGATCGTGGCCCAGCGGGCCTACGAGGCCAACTCCAAGGGCGTCCAGACGGCGGACGACCTGCTGAGGATCGCCAACGGCCTGAAGCGTTAGGGCGATGAGACCTTTTGTGCGGCGGAGGACACTCCGCCTTTTTTTTATGGCGCTCGCCTGTGCCGCACTGCTCCCGACCTCCGGTGCTTCGGGCGCGGAGCGGCCCGTCCGCATCGATATTCCCCCCTTCGTCCAGGCGGACGGCACTGCCTTCACGCTGGGGGATATCGCGCGGATCTCCGGACCCGACAGGGTGCGGGATGCCTTGAGCCCCCTGATCTTGTCGGTCGAGGAGGGGGGCGTCGTCACTCGGGAGCAGGTGGTACGTGCGGTCGAGGCCAGCGGGCTCGAGGGAGTTCGTCTGGAGGTTCGGATGCCCGACAGGGTGCGGGTCGAGGCGGCCGGTACGGACGGGACGCCGAGGAAGGGGGACGGTGGGCGTTTCTCCCCTGACGAATCCCTCATATCTGTGATAAAATCACTTGCAGCATGGGATGGCGATGTCGAGGTCTCCCACGCGGGCCCCGTTCCCGAGGGGCGGCTTGTCTCGCCGGCATCCCTGGTCCCGGGAAGTGCGGCCGCCACGCTGCGTTTTCGCGACGGGGCGGGGCGGGAACGTTCTCTGGCCGTCCGCCTGACCTGGACCCGGAACGTCCTTGTCATGGCGCGGTCCGTGCCCAGAGGGCAGCCCCTGGCCGCGGAGGATTTTGTGACGCGCCCCATGCGTATCGCGAATCCCGGCGTCTATGCGGCGCAGCTCTCCCAGGCCGTGGGGCGCACGTCTCGCAGGCCCCTGCCTCAGGGGAAGCCCGTGCCGTTGGAGTTCCTGTCCATGCCCCCCGTGGCGAAGAAGGGCAGGACCGTCTTGATCGTTGTGCGTCAGGGAGGGCTTATTGCGGCGGTCAAGGGGGTTCTGTTGGATGACGGGGCCGCGGGCGGCGTCGTGAGGGTACGTCGGGCGGATGACAAGAAGGTCGTCCTCAGGGCTCGTGTTTTGGATAGCGAAACCGTGGAGGTGGATGTTCCGTGAATGCCTCGAGAGTACGGGCGGGTTTGATTTTGTTCTGTCTCTGCCTTTGTGCGGTGGCGTGGGGGAGGGCCGAGGCCGTCTCCCTCTGGGACGACAGGACGAACTGGACGGCGGACGAGCGCCCAGGCAGGGTGGGGGACATCGTCACGGTGCTGGTCAACGAGCGGACCGACGCTAAGGACGAGGCGACGATGGACGTCAAGAAGTCCTCGAAGAACTCCGTCAGCGACGGAACGGGGATTCTGAGGTTCATCAGGAGCCTTGGGCTGACGAGCGACAACAGCAGCAAGGGCGACGGCTCCGTCGAGCGCAAGCACCACGCGAAGGCGACGGTCGCGTGCCTGGTCACGGACGTGCTCCCCAATGGAAATCTGCTCATCGAGGGGACGCGCGACGTCCGGACCAGCGAGGAGACGCTGCAGTTCCAGCTGATCGGCGTGATCCGACCTCAGGACGTCAACAGCAACAACCAGATTCGCAGCGAATTGATCGCGAACGCCGAGCTGGCGGTCAAGGGCAAGGGCGCCATCTCCCGGACTCAGAAGCCGGGGATCATCACCCAGATCCTTCAGATGGTCTTCTGAGGGTTCCGATGTTCATGTCGTTCGGTGATGTGTTTCATGGGAAGAGGAGGGACTCTCTCGGGATGAAGGGCAGGAGTGCGATGATCCACGTTGTGTCGGGCGTCGCTCTGGGGCTTGTCCTGGCCCTCTGCGGCATGGCCTCCGCGGCGGTGGAACTTCGGGATATGGACTTTGGCCGGGTCCATCCGCAGGTGCGCATCAAGGACATCGTGGAGATCGAGGGCGCGCGCGGGAACCAGCTGACGGGCGTGGGGCTCGTGACGGGGCTCGCGGGGACGGGGGACAAGTCCTCCATGGCCGTGCAGATGATGCGTAACATGATGCGCAATTTCGGGGTGACCCTGGACGAGAAGGCGGCCCGAACCAAGAACGTCGCGGTGGTATCCCTGACCGCGACGCTGCCGCCCTATTCCCGTCCCGGCCAGGCCATAGACGTCAGCGTCAATGCGATGGGCGATGCGAAGAGCCTCCAGGGGGGGACGCTGATGCAGGCCCCGCTGAAGGCGGCGGACGGAAAGGTCTACGCCGTCGCCCAGGGGGCCGTGCTCGTGGGGGGGTATGCGACGGCTGGTTCCGCCGCTTCGACGACGAAGAACATCCCGACGTCGGGTCTCATCCCATCGGGGGCGATCGTGGAGCGCGACGTGCCCGCGGATTACACGGTAGGTGGGCAGCTGGCGCTGCTGCTCCGGGACCCCGACTTCACGACGGCGCAGCGCATCACGGACACGATCAACCGGCAGTTCGGGGCGGTGGCCTATCCCGTGGACGCGGGGCGGGTCGTTGTGAACCTTCCGGGGCAGTACCTCGCGGCGCCGACGGCCTTTCTGGCGAACATGGAGAAGCTGGAGATCGCGCCGGACAGCCCGGCGCGCGTGGCCGTCAACGAGCGGACCGGGACCGTGGTGATGGGGGGCAATGTCCGCATCAGCTCGGTGGCCGTTGCGCACGGCGGCCTCACGGTGACCGTGAAGGAGGATCCGAACGTCGTGCAGCCCGGCCCCCTCAGCGGCGGCGAGACCCGGACGGAGCAGAGGACGGACATCACGGTGGACGAGGACGGCGCCAGCATGATCGCGATGCCCGCGACGACGACGGTACGGGACCTCGTGCGGGTCATGAACTCCATCGGGGCGACGCCCCGTGACATCATCGAGATCCTCCAGGCGATCGACAGGGCCGGGGCCCTGCACGGCGAACTGGTGAACATGTGAGCGGACGACCGGCTCTTTGAGGCCGATAGCCCCAAATGCCGTGTAAAAGCGCATAAAAGGTGGAATGAACGATGATTGACTCCATAAGCAAGTATAATTTTCGCGCCTACAAGATGCAGGTTCCCCCGGAGGTCCATAAGACGCCGGAGGCCCTGAAACTGAAGGATGCCTGCCAGCAGTTCGAATCCATACTTTGGGCGCAGGTCTGGAAGAAGATGCGCGACAGCGCCCGTACGGTCAGCGGCTCCGAGCGGGACCGTCCCTGGAAGCAGATGGAGGACCTTTCGCTTGAGATGGCCACGGACGACCTGGCGGCCAGCGAAAATGGGCCGGGGCTCTGGAGGATGCTCTACGATCGGATGGTCGGCAGCCTGGCGGCTCGCGATAAGTCCGTCACGGCCGAGGGGCTTTCCGAGAAAAGATCGGAGCGGGTGTCGGCACGGCCGTGAGGCCCGCGTGGTGGGAGCTGGGTGTTCGTTTTTCCTGCGTCGGGTGTGGCCGCTGCTGCCGGGGCAAGCCCGGCGCGATTTTTTTCTCGCCCGCCGAGGGCGAACGGGTTTGCGCGTTCCTCTCCCTGTTTGAGGGAAACATGGACGAGAGAACCTTTCGTAGGCGCTTCGTCACCCTGCGCTGGGGGCGCCCCAGCTTCATCGAACGTCCGAACGGCGACTGCATTTTTTATCGGGTCGAGGAGGCCCGGTGTTCCATTTACAGAGTCCGCCCTTCCCAGTGCCGCCTCTTTCCCTTCTGGACCGAGGTGATGCGGTCGGAGGAAAGCTGGGCGTCCTATGCGAAAAGCTGCCCCGGCATGAACGACGGTCGCCTCTATTCGGCCTCCGAGATCGAGGCGCTGCTCCGCGAGGACGCGGCACAGCGGGCCTGAGGCGCAGGCGGCAGAAGTTTTCCGGTATAAGTCTTCCGAAGGAATTTTTCTGAAAAAATTTTTCCGAAAGGGAAAGTTTCCGAAGGGAGGGGGCCCGATGCGGTGCGGCAGCCTGTTTGACCCCGTCATCCGGGGGGAGGCGGAGTTTCTGGAGGTCCTGGAGACCTTCGCGCTTCCCGGGGAGGGGGAGGTTGGGAAAAGCGCCTTGGGGCCGCGTATCGAGCGCATTGTGTCCGAGGGGCACGCCTCCCCTGAGGGCTTCTGGTACGATCAGGACGAGCCCGAGTGGGTGGCCCTGATCCGGGGGACTGCGGAGCTGGAGTTCGAGGACGGCCGGCGGCATTCCATGGGGGCGGGGGATTGGCTGGCGATCCCCGCCCATGAGCGGCACCGCGTAGTGTACACCTCATCCGACCCGCCCTGCGTCTGGCTTGCCGTCTTCGGCGCGGGCTCCCCGGAGACGACCGGCAGCGACTTGGAGGAAAAGGAGGAGATGTCTTGAGGCGGATTTATGGTAGGGCTTTGGTTTCTCTGTTGCTTGCGGCGGCATTTTCCCTTGCGGTGCCGCAGGGCCTGGGGCTCGCGGTCGGCGCGGGGCCCGCGGAGGCCGTCGTCCGCGAGGGGGCCATTGAGGGGCGGCCGGGGTTCTCCTTTCGGAACCTGATCTACAAATGGGGCCATCTGTTCGTGGATATCGTGAACGGGACGCAGCGGAACGTCTCCTTTGGGGGCACGATGCTCTTTCTGGACCGTTACGGAGAGACCGTGGCCAGGGCGGAGCTGCTTCCCGAAAAGGTAAAGCGGAACTCCTCCAGGCGCTACAGGGGGCGGTTCGTGGAGGGCAGCGGCGAGGAGGCGTCCAAGGCTGTGCGCCTGATGTGGCTCTTTGAGTTGAGGAACGAGTGATGGGCCGGCTTTTGGTGAGGACAGCCCCTGCCATGAGGAGAATGAGGTGGCTTTGTGCGCTCCTTCTCCTCTATCTTGTTTCGGTGCGGCCGTCCTTTGCGGAGCCCGACAGCGCGGAGGCATTCATGTCCGTCACCTTCGGGCTCTCCTCGAAGCGGACGCAGCTCCGCATGGAGCGCAGCGGGGCGGAGGCCTCCGGGTTCATTCGCGACGGGCAGCTCTCCATGGAGGGGCTCTTTGAGGGGCGTCCTGCCGTGTTCGTCTTCGGCTTCCATGCGAGGAAGGGGCTGAATTACAAGGCCGTTTATCTGACGAGTACGGGGGACGGCGACGAGGACAGGGCTTTTTACGACGCGCTGCGCCGGGCCTACACCGCCCGCTTCGGCAGAACGAAGGAGGCGCCCCTGCCCAATACCTGGGCGGAGGGGCGCCTTTTGCTGCGCAACGTATGGGAGCCCGACCGCTATACGACGGTTACGCTGTCCTACAACCCCGAGGCGACGAACCGTTTTCCCGGGAGCTCGCCGGGCGCGCGGCCCCTACACCTGATCTACCAATATTCCCGATGGGATAAGAAATGACGAAAGCCTTGCGGCGATGACGAGGAGGGACTGTCCGTGTTGAGCTGTATGCGCTGTTCCCGGCAGTTCGGGGACAGGGAGATCGTCTGGCGCTGTCCCTGCGGAGGGACGCTGCGCCTGTCCGGGTATGGGGCCGCCTCCTCCGAGGGGCGGGGTATCTGGCGTTACCTTCTGGGCCTGCCGCTCGCCGCCTCCCGCATCGTCTCGATGGGGGAGGGCGACACGCCGCTGATCGAGCGCCGC
>NZ_CAUUWA010000037.1 GCF_963548695.1 uncultured Fretibacterium sp. | reverse complement strand
GTGTTTTTTTTGTTCTTTTTTGGTTTCCTTTTTTTGCTTTTGGCCCTTGTTTTGGGTTTTGTTTTGGGCGGGGCCCCCCACGGGGCCCCCCCATCGACATAAGCAAACCGAAGGTTTACGGTTTACCGTACCGACACAGCACCCAGGGCTTAACAGCCCTGGAGGGCTGGCCGTCTGCTTATAATAAATCATTGGGATACGAGAGGCGGCCCTCGTGCCCGGGGGCCGCGGAGGGCTGACGATCATAAAGAAGGCGAAGAAGGCGCCGATCCCCGACATGGCGCCCGGCAGTACACGGCCCGGAACTCGAGGGGCGAGACAGCACAGGCTCGCCGGGCCCACGCCAGTTCGGCCGCTTTCACGACGTCCGGGCGAATTGGGACGATAGGGAAGGTCAGCCCCGCGGCCTCGGCGGCCCGGCCGGGGTCGTCGGAGACCGCGGCGGCCCCCGAATGCCCCCTCATCCACGCCCCCAGGGGCTCCCCCCCGTACTCGCCCACGGGAAGAGCGTCGGCCCCGGGACCGAACGAGGCCGCGTAGACGAACCCGCGCCCCGCGTAGACCACCGCCAGGACCTCACCCGAAAAGTTCCCTTCCGAAAATGTTCCTGCCGAAAAGGCCGGGTGGGACGAAGCCAGCATCTCCAGGGACGATACGGGGACGATCCGCACCCCCAGCCCGTAGGCCAGCGCCGCCGCGTAGGCTACGCCCACGCGGATGCCCGTGAAGTACCCGGGTCCGCTCGTCACCGCCGTCAGTCCGACGTCGGTGAACGCCATGCCCGCCGCCGTCAGGACGCGCTCCGCCATCAGCGGCAGCTCCGCCGCCTGCCGCCGCCCCAGGTCCGCGCTCTCCCGCGACAGGACCTCGCCGCGCCGAACGACGGCCGCACCGGTGAGGCGCAGGCTGCAATCCAGGACCAGCATCACATCATCATTCATTTCCTTCATTCATTTCCTTAATGGAGGGGGTTCCTCCGAGTATTGAGGGATTCCTCCGAGCCTTCACAGAAGCTCCGCGTCGGGGCAGTCCTTCGCACCGGCGAGCAGGGCGTCCGCCGCCTTATCCGCCCGCTCCCCGGCGGAGCGAACCTCGAACACGCGTTCCTCCTCCCCCCGCACGCCCAGCGTCACGTCCAGCACCTCCGTCCCCGGCGGAAAGCGCCAGCGCTCCGGCCACTCCACCATCAACACAGCATCCTCGGCCCCGGCGTACTCCTCCAGGCCCAGCTCGTCCACCCCCCCGGGGTCCAGACGGTAGAGGTCCGCATGGGCCAGGAGGAAGCGCTTCGTGCGGTACTCGTTGATCAGGGTAAAGGACGGACTGCACACGCCGGCAACGCCCAGCGCGTCCCCCACCCCCTTGACGAAGGCGGTCTTGCCGGCCCCCAGATCCCCCGAGAGCAGGACGGTCACGCCGGGCAGCAGGGCCATCCCCAGGACCCGCCCAAGGCACCGCGTCGCCGCCTCGGACCGGGAGAGGATCCGAAACGCCGTCCTCAAGATTCCCACTCCTCGGTTTCCCTCTTCTTGAATTCCCTCTCCTCGCGCTCCAGCCTCAGCCGCTCGCGCCGCCTCAGGACGACGCGGAACAGGAAGACGCCAAGGACCAGACAGGCGATCGCGACGACCTTGCGCGGAACGGAGACGTCGACGCCGCCCATCCGTCCCACCCCGAAGATGACCCCCAGGGCCACAACGAGGCTCAAGGCGCTCAGGGCGAACCCTCTCCTCCGGATGCGGTCCGTCTTCCGGATCTCCTCGTCCCAGTCCACCCGCCGGCGCCTCATGAGCGCAGCGCCTCTATCGCGGGGCGCAGGGCGTCCGCAATCTCGGAGGCCAGCACGCCGTCCACGCCTCCGGAGCGCAGGCGTGCCCCCGCCATGCCGTGCAGGGATGCACCCAACAGCGCCGCGTCCCGCGCTGCAAGCCCCATCGCCAGGAAGGCCCCGATACAGCCGGAGAGCACATCGCCCGAGCCCGGGACGGAGAGCTCCGGCCCGCCCCAGCTCAAACGGCGGACCATCTCCCCCCCGCGCCAGGCCACAATCGTGGGGTTCCCCTTGAGCAGCACGCAGCCCCAACGTTCGGCCAAGCGCCGCGCCGCACTCAGGCGATCGCCTCGCACGGCATCCGACGAGATCCCCAAAAGGCGGGCAGCCTCCCCCTCATGGGGGGTCAACACCGCGTCGCCCCGGGAAAAACAGGCCTCGACCGCGACGCCGGACAGGGCAAACAGGCCGTCGCCATCCACCAGAAGGGGCTTGGGCCATCGGACCCAGAGATCCCGAACCACGCTCAGGGACTCGGCGGCGCGCCCCAGCCCCGGCCCTACGACAGCGGCAGCAAGGGACGGGGCCTCGTTCAGGGCCGTCCGGGTCCAGTCCCCCCCGTCCGGCAGATAGACGACCTCAGGGAGCCGCGCCGCGCAGGCAGCGCACACCGCAGAGGACGAGAGCAGGCTGACAACCCCGCTTCCGCTGCGCAGCGCCGCCAGGGCGGACAGCGCGGGAGCCCCCGGATAACGGTCGGAACCACCCACGACGAGCAGCCGCCCGCGGTTCCCCTTGTGCATGTTGGCCGGACGGCCCGGCAGAAGCGCCGCCGCCTCGGCCCTCGAAAAATCCTGGAGCGGCATATTCGTCCCCCCATAACGAAGTCAAAATCGAAGGAGCGGTCCAGACCCGCACTTCCCCATACTTTTCATATTATACCGCCCTCCGCCCGGCGGCGGCCGGGCGATGGCAATTTCCGCCCACAGGAAAAATCTTACACTTTTTCTTGACATTTCCCGAAAAAGATATACCCTGGTAGGGTATATAGATACCCCATAGGGGTATTGGAGGGGGCGAGGAGCACTCATGCTGCAGTGCATCGATGAGAAGGACATCGTTCGCCGGCTCAGGAGGATCGAGGGGCAGGTGCGCGGGCTCGTGCGGATGGTGGAGGAGGACAAGCCCT
Source organism: uncultured Fretibacterium sp. (assembly GCF_963548695.1). Classification (NCBI taxonomy): domain Bacteria; kingdom Thermotogati; phylum Synergistota; class Synergistia; order Synergistales; family Aminobacteriaceae; genus Fretibacterium; species uncultured Fretibacterium sp. The sequence goes on along the minus strand of NZ_CAUUWA010000037.1, from coordinate 20,270 downwards.
GCGAGGACATCCTCATCCAGATCGGATCGGTCAAGGCGGCCCTGCACAAGGTGGGGCAGTACGTCCTGGAGGGACACCTGCACCACTGCGTTCTGGACGGCATCCAGCAGGGCAACGGCGACGAGGTTCTGGACCGCCTCTCCGGGGCCCTGGAGCAGTTCTCCCGCCTGGTGTGATCTCCCACGTCCCGCGCGCTGGCCCTGCCGAAGCGCAAAGACCCGTGGGGCGCGGACCATTGGAATACTGGAATATAGTTGAAATATTGGAATATGGTTGAAATATTGGAATATGGTTGAAATATTGGAATGCGGATTGGAGGGCGAAGCCATGAGCGGTGCGGAGATGAAACTCGAGTCGGGGGACGGCATTCCCTGCGGAGAACACGGGCACGAGCATGAACATGAGCACGAGCACGAGCACGAGCATGAGGGAGGCTGCTGCGGACATCACGAACATCACCAAGACGAAGATTCCTGTGGGGACGCCTGCCGCTGCGGTCACCGTCACGGTCATGACGAACCCCATGAGCACGGCTCTCATGGGCACGGACACGAAGGACACGGATGCGGGGGGTGCTGCGGTACCTGCTCGGGCCATCCCGGGGAGGAGGACGAACCGGACTTCTGGGAGCTCGCCGTTCAGTTCATGGGGCTCCTGGTCCTGATCGTGGGGTTCTTCATCGGCGGCTCGCTCCCGCCCGTCCGACGCGGCATCTTCTATGGCGTCCCCTGGCTGCTCTGTGGGATGCCGGTGCTGTATCACGGGTGGAGCAGCCTGCGCAGAGGGCGCTTCTTCAACGAGTTCACCCTCATGGGTGGGGCGTCCCTGGCGGCCATCGGCCTGGGGGAACTGCCGGAGGCCCTGGCTGTCATGGTCCTCTATCAGCTTGGGGAGTGGCTCCAGGGACGGGCGGCGGGCCGTTCGCGCCGGTCCGTCCGGGCCCTGCTCGCCGAGAAGCCCAAGGTGGCCCACGTTCTGGATGGAGACGACGTCGAGGACCTCGCCCCGGAGGCCGTGACGACGGGTATGAGGGTGGTGGTACGGCCGGGGGAGAAAATTCCGGTGGACGGCACGGTCGTCTCCGGGGAGTCCCAGGTCGACACCGCCCCTATCACGGGTGAGTCGGTCCCCGTGCGCACCGTCGTCGGCTCGAGGGTCTACGGCGGGACGGTATGCCTGGACGGCTCGCTGGTCCTGGAGGCGTCCGGCCCCTTCGAGTCCTCGGAGATCGCCCGCGTGCTGGATATGGTGGAGCGCGCCGCGGCGAACAAGTCCCCCGTGGAGCGGTTCATCACGCGCTTTGCGGCCTGGTACACCCCCGCAATCTTTGGGGTCGCCCTGCTGACGCTTCTGGTTCCGCCCCTCGTCCTGGAAGGAGGGTGGCGGGAGTGGTTCTATCGCTCCCTCGTGGTGCTGATGGTCTCCTGCCCCTGCGCCCTGGTCATCTCCGTGCCGCTGGGGTACTTCGGCGGCATCGGGGCCGCTTCGAGGCGGGGCATCCTGGTCAAGGGCGGGAGCGTCCTTGACGCGATGAGCGGCATCGCCGCCGTGGCCTTCGACAAAACCGGCACGCTGACGGAGGGGGTGTTCAAGGTCACGGTCGTCCGCCCCGCGAAGGGGGTGGCGGAGGAGGAGCTCCGGGAGGGGGCCCGCGTCGCCGAGGCCCTGTCAGGGCATCCCCTGGCCCGCTCCGTCCGCGAGGCCTTCGGGACGGTCAACCCCAGGGGTATCGAGGCCACGGAGGCCGCGGGCAAGGGTGTGCGCGCCCTCCGGAACGGCGAGACGTTCTACGCGGGCAGGGCCGAGTGGCTCCGGGAAAATGGGGTGGACGCCCTCGAGGCACGGGACGACTCTTCGGGCACCCTGATCTATGTGGGGCAGGGCAAACGCTTTCTGGGAACGGTCGAGGTCTCGGACGTCATACGGTCCGACGCCCACCGGACCATCAAAGAGCTGCGCGACAGGGGGATCCGAAGCTACATGCTGACGGGGGACCGCAGGGACACCGCGGAGCGTGTGGCAGAAAAACTGGGGATGGACGACTTTCGCGCCGAGCTCCTGCCCGAGATGAAGGTGGAGGCCTTCCGGGAGCTGACGGAGGGCCGGCCGGCCGCCTTCGTGGGGGACGGGGTGAACGACGCCCCGCTTCTGGCCTCGTCACATGTGGGGATCGCCATGGGGGCCCTGGGCTCCGACGTCGCCATCGAGGCGGCGGACGTTGTGCTCCTCAACGACGCGCCCTCGCGCGTGGCAGAGCTGGCGGAGATCGCGCGGCGGACGCGCAGTATCGTGAGACAGAACATCGCGGGTGCGCTGGGCGCCAAGCTCCTCTTTCTCGTCCTGGGGTTCATCGGCTCCATCGGACTGTGGGAGGCCATCTTCGCCGACGTCGGGGTAGCACTGCTGGCCGTCCTGAACTCGGCCAGGGCCGGGAGGGGGGCGGAAGGCCCTTCCGAGTGACGCGTCCCGATGCCCGACCGTATTGTAAAATAAGGGGAAACCGGGTACGAAGGACAAGGGGTGGGATGATGCGGGACGTCGAGGCGCTCGGGCACGAACCTATGGGGAAACTTCTTCTGCGTCTGTCGACGCCCTCCGTGGTGGGGATGATGGTCCAGTCCCTCTACAACGTCGTGGACGCTTTTTTCGTCGGGCGCAGCGTCGGGCCTCATGGCATCGCGGCCGTCTTCTCCGCCTTTCCCATCCAGATCGTGGTCATGGCCTTCGCCCTGCTGATGGGCTCGGGCGGGGTGTCCCTGATATCGAGGAGCCTGGGCGCGCGCGACGTCGACCGTGCGGAACGCGCGCTGGGGACGATCACGTCGGTCTCGCTGATCCTGGGGGCGATTATGGCAGGGGTCATCGTCCTCCTCGCGGAACCGCTGGTGCGCGTCCTCGGGGCCTCGGAGTCCATCGTTCGCGACTCCATTGCCTACGTCCGCATCGTGGGCATCTCGATCCCCGCCTTCTCCTATTCCATCGTCAGCAACAACGCGGCGAGGGGAGAGGGCAATGCCCGGCTCGCCATGGTCACCATGCTGATATCGGGGCTGATGAACGTATTTCTGGACGCGCTCCTCATCTTCAACCTGGGGATGGGCGTGGTGGGGGCGGCCTGGGCCACCGCCATCAGCCAGACGCTGGGGGCGGTCTGGCTCGCCTGGTATTACCTCTCCGGGAAGAGCGTGCTGAGGCTGAGGGCGGATTGTCTCCGGCCCCAACTCCGGCTCCTGGCCGAGATCGTCCGGGTGGGGATGTCCGCCTTCTTCAACCAGATCGGAATCGCCCTCACGATCGGGTTCCTGAACAACACCTTCGCGCGGTACGGAGGGGACGCGGGGATGGCGGCTTACGGCATCATCCAGCGCACCAACTCCCTGATCGTGATGCCGATCCTCGGGATGAACCAGGGGATGGTGCCCATCGTCGGCTACAACTGGGGGGCCGGGGACCTCAGGCGCGTGTGGCAGGCCCTCAAGCTGTCGGCCCTGACCGCGACGGCTATATGCTGTCTGGGCTCCTGCGTCCTGCTCCTGTTTCCCGACCGGCTCTTCGCCATCTTCTCCGACGACCCGGAGCTGATTGCCCAGGGTGTCACGGGCGCTCGGTTCATCGCGTTCGGCATCGTGTTCGCCGGTTTCCAGATCCTCTTCTCAGGGTTCTACCAGGGGATCGGGCGGGGGGTCCCCTCGCTTTGCTTCTCCGTGCTGCGCCAGTTTTTGTTGATCATCCCGCTGGTCTGGAGCCTGTCGGGCCTCTTCGGGTTGAAGGGCGCGTGGTGTGCCTTTCCCATCACCGATACGGTGGCGTTCCTCCTGGCCTCACTCTACTTCCGGATCAACGGACGCCGCCTGCTGGGGCATTGACGGGGGCTGGTGGGGCAGTCGAGGAAAGGGGCAAAGTCGTATGGAAGCGAAAATCGCAATCGTGTATGTCTCGACCCATCATGGCAACACGAAAAAAGTTGTGGAGGCGATGGCGGAGGAACGGGCCTGCGATCTGTATCCCGCGGACCGGGCGAAGGATGTGGATTTCTCGAGATACGACGTCATCGGGTTTGCGTCGGGCGTGTACTTCCAGTCGTTGAGCCCCGCCATCGTCCAGCTGGCGAAGGACATCGAGCTCGATGCGCATCAGAGGACGTTCATCGTCTACACGGCGGGGATCGACTTCAAGAACTACGCCGTCTCCGTCGAGCGCATCCTAAGGGAGAAGGCCGGAACCTACGTCGGACGATACGCCTGCAGGGGGTACGACACCTGGGGGCCATTCGGGCTCTTCGGCGGGATCGGGAGAAAACACCCGACGGACAAGGAACTTTTGAAGGCCAGGGAGTTCATAAAAGCACTTTAGGGAAGCACTGATTGAAACAAAAACGCATATTTTATAAAGATTGAATCAGCGTTTCCTTAGGAACGTCAGGAAGGAGTTTTGACAGAATTGCTCTCCAAGCCAGAAAAAAAGCTGGGGATCCTGGGTGGGATGGGGCCTGCGGCGGCGGCCGAGTTTCTGAGGCTTCTGGCGGCCGGGGCCCCGGCTCGGAACGACGCTGAGCATCCGTATCTTATGATGCTCTCGGACCCCGACATCCCGGACCGAACCGCCGGGATTCTGGGCGCCGGCCCCGATCCTCTGCCCGCGATGCGCCGGGACCTGCTGCGCCTGGCCGAGTGGGGGGCGGATTTGCTAGTCGTCCCCTGCAACACGGCCCATCACTTCATCGACCGCCTTCGGGCCGATCTGTCCGTGCCTCTGGTCCACATCGTGGAGGCCACCCTGGACGCCGCGCGGCGCCGCAGTCCGCGGGGGGCGTGGCTTCTGTCCACAACGGGGACGCGGGCCTGCGGAATCTATCCGGCCTGTGCGGAGCGGAGGGGGTATCGGTTTCTGCACCCGTCGGAGGAACAGCAGGGCCGGGTGCAGCGGTGCCTGTGCTTGGTGAAGGCCGGGGAGACGGCGGAGGCGGCCGGTCTGATGCATGGGGTTGCGGAGGAGCTGTGGCGCGAGAAGGACATGCCGATCGTGACGGCCTGCACGGAATTGCCCCTGGCCTACGCGGCCGCGGGCCTGCCGGCGGAGCGGGAGGTGTCGAGCCTCCAGGCGCTCTGCGACGCCTGTCTCGACGTCCTCTACGAGAGGGGCGGCGAGGGGGTATGACGTTTGTGTCCGGAGTCAGGGTGGAGGTTCCCTCGTCTCGATGATTACGACGGCCGCGGCGTAGTCCCCGTCGTGCGTCAGGGAGACCCAGAGCCTCTTGGAGCGTCCAGGGAGGAACGACGCCTCGGTCCCTGGGGAGAGTTCGATTTTTGGGACGCCCCCCTCCCGGAGCAGGCAAAAGCCCTTCCCAAGGGTCACCTCCGTCAGGGGTACGCCGGACGCCTTGCAGAAGGCCTCCCGTGTGGCGAAGGCCGAGGCGTAGCTTGCAGCGCGGGCCCGCTCGCCTCCCTTGGCCTCGGCATAGACAATCTCCTCCGGGCGGAAGACGCGCTCCACGAAATGGCGTGACCGCACGGCTCGAAGCATACGCGAGATACGGCACAGGTCGATCCCGACCCCGGCGATCAGGGCGAGCCCCCCTATGAACCCATCCCGAGAGGGGGCAACGCCCCCCTCTCGGGATGGGAAACAGGGTTCCCAGGGAGCTTGCGCCCTGGGCGGGGTTCGGGGCGGAGCCCCGAGGGAGTTTTTTGGGATTTTCCCCGCGGCATGGCAAGCTATGCGATCATCTTGGCGACGCCCTCCCGAACCTCCTTCAGGAGTTTCGTGCCCTCATCCTCGACGAGCTTCATCCACTCGCGTTTCTTCGCCACGTAGTCCGCGTCCTTAATCGAGGGCAGGTTGATCGCGACGTTTTCGAGCGCGCCGGAGAGCCCGGCGAAGGCCTGCATGGCCCCGACGGCCAGGTCGCTCGCCGCGTTCTTGTTGCTCTTATGCAGAAGGCTCTTGGCCAGACGCATCACGGCAAGGCAGTCGTCGGCAGTCGTCTCGGGGGAGACGATCGCCTCCTTGTAGGCCTTCTGGATAGCCTCGGTCCGTGCGGCCTTCTCCGCGTCCGTCCCCTTGGGAAGCCCAAACGCGGCGATGACGCCGTCGAAGGCATTGGTGTCCTTCTGGATCCCCCCCAGAAGGGCGTTCATCAGCTCGTCGGACTTGGTCACTGTATCCATAACCAGCGACTCGAACTCCGCGTACTTTTCTTTGCCCTGCGTCAGTCGGCAGACCATGGAGATCAGCGCCGCGCCGAGCGCGCCCGACAGGGCCGCCGCGCTCCCGCCTCCGGGGGCCGGGGCGTTGGACGCCAGTTTCTCCGAAAAAGCCCTCACCGTCATGTCCGTCAAAATCATGTTCATTCCTCCTTGTAAAGTTTCGAGTTTTTTTGAGGCCCCTTAAAGAACGGGGACAGCAACAGATCGCTTCCTATCATAACACGGACGGGGGCCAGGAGCGCCCCGCTTTATCCAGATTCTACTCTTGTCATTCTACTCCTGTCATTTTACTCTCGTCCTTGGCCCAGGTAGGCGGCCCTGATGTCGGGGTCCTCCAGCAGGTCGCGGGACGGCCCCTCCTTCAGAAGGCATCCCGTCTGGAGGACATAGGCCCGGTGTGACAGCAGCAGGGCCTGCCGGGCGTTCTGCTCGACGAGCAGGATGCTGACGCCCTCCTCATTGATCCGGCGCAGCTCCCTGAAGATGTCCCGGATGATGATTGGCGCGAGCCCCAGGGAGGGCTCGTCCAGCAGCAGCACGCGGGGGCGGGCCATCAGCGCCCGGGCGATCGCCAGCATCTGTTGTTCCCCGCCCGACAGGGTGCCCGCGTACTGGTGCAGCCGTTCCCTCAGGCGCGGAAACAGGGAGAGCACCCAATCGAAGTCCTCCCGGACGGACTTGGGGTCCCTCCGGGCGAACGCGCCGATCCGAAGGTTCTCCTCCACCGTCAGGGGCGCGAAGATCCTCCGCCCCTCGGGGACCAGGGAGAGCCCGCTGCGGACGACCCTGAAGCTCCTGGAGGACAGGGCCCGTCCCTCCAGGGTCACCGTGCCCTCGGAGAGGTGGACCAGCCCCATGAGCGCGTTCATGAAGGTGGACTTACCCGCGCCGTTGGCGCCGATGACGGCGACGATCTCCTTTTCCCGAAGGGTCAGGGAGAACCCCTGCAGCGCCCGGATTGCCCCGTAGCTGACATGAAGGTCCCGTGCCTCGAGCAATACGTCCGCCATCACGATGCCGCCTCCTCATTCGCCTTGCCGTCCGCCTCGTCGTCGCCCTCACCCTCACCAAGATAGGCGCCGAGTACCTCGGGGTCGTTCCGGATCTCCTCGGGCGAGCCCTCCGCGATCTTGGCCCCGAAGTTCACGCAGATGATGTGTGGACAGATCCTCATGATCAGGTCCATGTGGTGCTCGATGACCAGGGTCGTCAGGCGAAACTCCCGATGGATGCCCGTAATAAGGTCGTTCAGGGCAAATACCTCCTCGGGGTTCATCCCCGCCGCCGGCTCGTCCAGCAGCAGTAACTTTGGGTCCAGCGCCAGGGCGCGTGCAATCTCGAGCCTCCGCTGCATCCCGTAGGGCAACGTCCCCGCGGCCTGACGGGCGCGGTCCGCCAGTCCCACCCGCTCCAGAAGCTCCAGGCTCTTGGCGCGGATGTTCCGTTCAACCACGGCCCAGCGCCCGGTGTGGAGCAGGGACTCCCAGAAGCCGTAGCGGTACTCGGGGTCGGGGCGGTAGCCTGGGAAGAGCTGTCCCCTCAGGTCCTCCCGAAAGGAGTAGCGGAAGCGGTTCTGTGCGGCGGTCATGACGTTTTCCAGCACCGAGGAGCGCCCGAAGAGCCTCAGGTTCTGGAAGGTTCGGGCTATGCCGAGCCGGTTCACCTGATACGCCGCCATGGGCGTGATGTCCTGGTCCCGGAACCAGATGCTTCCCGCCGTCGGGTTGTAGACGCCGGAGACGATGTTGAAGACCGTCGTCTTGCCGGCTCCGTTGGGGCCGATGATGCCGGTCAGGGCGTTGTCCATGATGCGGAAGCTCATGTCCCGGACGGCGTGGACCCCGCCGAAGCGCATGTCGACGTGCTCCAGTTCCAGGAGCACCTGGTCCGTCCCGATATCCCGCGGCAAGGCTATCCCCTCCTCCCGGACCCGGCGCCGGGCAGGAAGCTCCAGATCTCCCGGTCGCCCAAAAGCCCCTCCGGCCGCACCACCATGATGACGACCAGCAGCAGGCCGTAGATGAGCATGCGGTACTGCGAGATGTCCCTGAAATACTCCATGACCGAGGTGACAATCGCCGAGCCCAGCAGGGTCCCGCTCATGGAGCCCAGCCCCCCGAAAACCACGACCGCCGTCAGCTCGGTCGATTTCATCATGTCGAACATCGACGGCTGGATGAAGTTCATGTAGCCCCCCAGCAGGGCGCCCGACACGCCGCAGTAGAACGCGGAGATCAGGAGCGCCTTCATGCGGGACGCCGCGGTGTTGAAGCCCATCAGCGAGGCGGCCAGCCGGTCGTCCCTCGAGGCCTTGAGCTCGCGCCCCAGGCGGCTGTTAATGAGGTTGAACGTCAGGATGGTCAGGACGGTGAAGAAGGCAACGGCGACGCCCCGGGTGGTGTAGTAGTCGATGCCTGGAAAACCGCGCGCTCCCCTGGTGAAGGACTGCCAGTTCTCAAGGATCAGGCGAATGGCCTCCCCCAGGCCGATGGAGGCGATGGCGTAGTAGTCGCCCGTCAGGCGGAGCGTCGGCATTCCGATCATCCAGGCGACGAGCACAGCTATGAGACCGCCCGCGACGATGGCGGGCAGCCAGTGGACGCCGTACCTGACGGTCAGGATCGCGGCCGTGTAGGCCCCGAGCGCCATGTAGGCTGCGTGCCCCAGCGTGAAGATCCCCGTGAAGCCGGTGAGGAGCGACACGCCCATGGCGGCGATGCAGTTGATGCAGAGCAGGATGACGATGCCCTCCTGATACCCGCCCAGCGGGTACAGGGCCAGGGCCAGGCCGAGGGCGATCACGGCGGAGTTTCCAAGCAGGCTCCTCTTCACGATGCACCCCCTAGATCTTGTCCCCGACGCTCTTGCCGAAGAACCCGGCGGGCCGGACCAGCAGCATGACCACCAGCATGGAGAACACGACCATATCCCGCATCTGGCTGCTGACGAACCCCGCGGTGAGCATCTCCGCAAGGCCCAGGATCAGGCTGCCCAGCACCGCGCCGGGCAGCGAGCCCAGGCCGCCGATCACCGCGGCGATGAACGCCTTGATCGTGATGTTGCCGAGCTGCGGATAGAGCGAGTACTTCGCGGAGAGGAAGATCCCCCCCACCGCGGCCAGCAGCCCCGCGACGAAGAAGACGATGCCGATCAGGAGCGTCACGTTGACCCCCATCAGGCCGGCCGTGCGCAGATCGCACGCCGCCGCACGGATGGCCAGGCCCCAGCGCGTGCGCGACAGGAAGAGCTGGAGCGCCCCCAGAAAAACGACGGCGACGGCCAGCGAGAGGATGTCGGAGGCGTTGACCGTGACCCCACCGCCCAGGCTGAACACCCCGGACGGAAACGTGTCCTGCGGCAGGGCCCGGAAGCGCCCGCCCACCACGATGACGAAGATGTTCTCGATGACGATGCTGACGCCCATGGAGGCGATCAGCAGGTAGAGCGTCATGGAGGTGCGCTCGCGGATCGGTTTGTAGGCCAGTCGCTCGGTCAGGACGGCTACCACGCCCGAGGCCAGGATCGCCCCCGCCGACGCCGGGATTATCCCATATCCCTGCTGCGTCAGGAGGTAATAGCAGGCGTACCCTCCCACGACCAGAAAACCGCCGTGCGCGAAGTTGGAGAAGAGCAGGATGGAGTACACCAGCGAATACCCAACGGCGATGAGCGCGTAGACCGACCCCAGGGAAAGCCCGTTGATGATCTGTTGAAGCAACGTTGACAGCGTAATGGCCAAAAGACATCATCCCTTCGTGCCCAAGCCTTCGTACCCAAGCCTTCGTACCCAAACCCTCGCAACCGAATGCCAGGCCCCTTTTATCCCGCTCTTTTCGTTCTACTCCGGACGTACCTTCTTGAAGAACAGCGCCTTCCTCTGTTCGGGATCGCACCTCAGCATGACGCCGTCCTTGTCCTTGGGGTTGTGGAACTCGTCCATGGTCAGGGTGCAGTGCAGCAGCTCGAGGTTTGCCGTCTGCTCCAGGGCGTCGCGCACCTTGACGGGGTCGGCCGACTGGGCGCGCTCGATCGCGTCCTTCAGCCAGTAGACGCAGTCGTAAGCCATGACGGCGTTCATGAACTCCTGGCACTCCGTGCCCGTCCTCTCCTTGTACTTATCGAAGAAGCCCTTCAGTGCGGGGTCGTAGCGGTCCACGTGGCTGACCCAGTAGGTGTCGCCCAGAGCGTCGCCCGCGACCTCCCACATGAAGTCGCCGTACCCGTCGCCCCCTACAATTACGGTTTTAAGCCCAAGCTCGCGGGCCTGCTTCACGGCCAGGGGCAGGGACTTGCCCATAAATGGGAAGATCAGGACATCGGCGCCGCTGTCCTTGATGTTGGTCAGCTGGGAGCGGAAGTCCACGTCCTCGCCGCGGAACCCCTCGTCCGCGACGATCCTGCCGCCAAACTCCTCGAAGCCCTTCACGAAGAACTCGCGCTGGCCCTGGGAGTAGTCGCTCGACACGTCGTAGAGGATCGCGGCCCTGGACGCCTTGAGGTCCCTGGCGGCGAAGTAGGCCATCATGCGTCCTTGATAGGGATCCAGGAAGCAGATGCGGAAGTTGTAGGGGCGCACCTTTCCGGCCTCGTCCGTGGTGACCAGGGGGTTGGTGGGCAGGGTGCCGAGATGGGGGACTCGGCCCCTGTTGAAGACGGGGGCCGCCGCGATACACAGCCCGCTGCCGCTGGGGCCGATAACCGCCACGACCTTGTCCTGCTCGACGATCCGCCGCGCCGCGTTGACCATGTCCTCCTGGCGGGTGCGGCAGTCGTACATGACGACCTCCAGCTTTCTGCCCAGGACGCCGCCCGCCGCGTTGATCTCATCCACGGCGATCTTGACGGACTCCACCTCCGCAATCCCGTAGGCCGCGAAGTCGCCCGTCACCGTCGCGATCTCGCCCACCTTGATCGTGTCCGCCCCCCACACGGGAGAGGCAGCGAACAACAAGAGCACCGCCGCACACAACATAAGCCTTCTCACTGTAAATCCCTCCTCACGTCATTTTCGTCAAGTCCGGAAACGATTTGCCGGAATTACTGCCTTATTCTATTGTATCCCGCGCCGGCCGTAAAGACACGGGGCTCCGGAATGCCGCGGTGTTCCCCGCCATCCGGCGCACTCCTGTGTTATCATAACCAAACAGGGGCACTATGCCCTTATACCTAAGTTGTGTATTCTTCTGCGACAAAACGCCATACCTTGCCGAAAGGGGTCCTTTATGTTGATTCATCTGCGCAGTCTCAAGGAAAAGTTCATAGTGGCCGTCGGAGGGGTCTTTCTCCTGTCGATCCTCGTCCTCTCGGCGAGCGTCCTCCTGAGCGTCAACGCGCAGGTCCGGGGCCAGCTTCAGGAAAGTGTCCAGCATGATCTGGAGGGGTTCTGCAGCCTTCTTCGGATCTATGAGGAGGAGTCCTTGGCGCGCGCCCAGCACTTCGCCGAGCGGGACACGCTGATCGAGGCGATGCGTTCCGGCAGCGTAGAGGAGATGAGAAAGGTCGCCGTTCCCATGCTTCAGGAGGGCGATATGGACTACCTCGTCCTGACGGACGCGAAGGGCAGGACCCTCTTTCGGGCGCACCTACCCAACGAGATTCCGGCGGCCGACGACAACATCTCGAACCAGACGAACATCAGCAGGGCACTGCAGGGCGAGAGCTCGGTGGGAGTCGAGGAGGGGCGGAAGGTCCGGCTCTCCGTCCGGGCCGGGGCGCCCGTCCGCTTCAATGGTGAGGTCATCGGCGCCCTGTCCACCGGCTATGTCGTGAGCAACAACACCAACAACAGCCTGGTCAACGAGGCCAAGCAGATCATCGGGAGTGATTTCTCCGTATTTCTGGGCCGGGAACGGGTGGCCTGCACCGTGTTGGCCCCGGACGGCAAGCCGCTGAATACCCCGTTGCCGGAAGGGGTCGCCGGGACCGTGTCCCTGAGCCGGGACCCGGGGCTTGGTTCGAACTACCTGACCGCGTTACGCCCCCTGATCGGCGCCAAGGGGACGCCCGTCGGCATGGTCTCCGCCTCGAGACCTCTTACTCTGACCTCGGGAATTATGTGCTCCATCTTTCGGACGGTGTTCTGGACCATCATCGTCCTTCTGTTTCCCGCGTCGGCGATCGTCATCCTGCTCATCCGCAGGATCGACCGGCCCCTGACCAACCTCCGCGGCCTGATAGCCTCCGCTGGGGCGGGAGATCTGACCGTGCACGGGGAGATCTACTCGGACGACGACATCTCCGAGCTGCTGGCGACCTTCAATCGGATGACGCAGCAGCAGTCCTCCATGGTGGCCAACGTCCGAACCTCCTCGGCAAGTCTGGAATCCGCCTCCAAGGGGATCGCCTCGTCCGTCGGGGAGGCCGCCGCGTCGACCCGGGAGGTCTCGGCCTGCGTCTCGGAGGTCTCGACTTTGACGACCGAGGGGGACGGTGCGGCCAGGGACGCGCACCGCGTGCTTCTGAGCCTTGCGGAGCTCGTCCAGACGGCCCAGAGGAAGAGCCAGGAGATCCTTGGGCACTCCTCCCAGACTATATCCGCCGCCACACAAGGGCATGGCACCGTCGAGAACGCCATCCGGAGGATGGAGCGAATCAAGGAGCTCAGCCGCCAGACCGAGGACTGGATGGCGATGCTTGACGAGAACTCCCGGCGCATCTCGAGCATCACCGAGACGATCACCGGGCTCGCGCGCCAGACCAACCTTCTGGCCTTGAACGCGGCCATCGAGGCCGCCCGCGCCGGGGAGGCGGGCAAGGGGTTTGCCGTGGTCGCCGACGAGGTGCGCAAGCTCGCCGAGGAATCCAACAAGGGTGCGATGGAGGTGGCCCAGCTCGTCGGCAAGATTGTCGAGAACACGGCCGGCGCCGTCGAGGGGATCCGCCAGAGCGGAGCCGAGGTGGAGAACGGCGTCGCGGACGTGAGGCTTGCGGGAGACGCCCTGAATTCCATCTTCAGCGCCAGTAAGGAAGCTGGCAGCGCTATCGGCGAGATCGTCTCGATCGCCGACGAGGAGGCAAAGAGCTCCGAGGAGGTCGTCCGGCTGGTGGGCTCGATGCTGGAAACCCTCGAGAGGACGGAGGCCAAGGCGAGGCAGGCCGCGTCGATGACCGACGAGACCCACACCTCCATCCGGAACATCGAGACGGAGGCCGACGCCCTGAACGCCATGGCGACGCATCTGGAGGAGAGCGTCGCCGTCTTTCGGGTCGATGATGGAGCGCCCGTGAGCCCCACCGATACGAGCCGGATCAAAAAGGCCAAGTCCGACCACCTGCTCTGGAAGATGCGCATCGACAACCTGATTAAGGGAAAGGAAAAGTTGCGACATGAGGAGGTCGGATCGTCGGAGCAGTGCCGGCTGGGGGAGTGGTATCACGCCCCGGACAACCCCTTCAAGGGGCTGCCCGAGTACCAGGCGCTCGATCACCCTCACAGGCTGGTGCACGAGATGGCCGCACAGGCCGCCGCCTTTTGCGAAAACGGGGACATCAAGAATGCAAAACGTTGTTTCAGGCTTCTGCGCCGGAGCTCAGGAAAGGTCATTCACCTGCTCAACCGCCTCATTCACAGAATTGAGCACGGGAAATAGCCGTATGGGTGGGAGGAAGATTCCGGCGCATGAGACACCAACCCATCATCGGCATCCTGGGAAACGTTCGGCGAGACCCGGACCCCGACTTTGTGAGTGTCGACCGCAGCTACACGAACACAGCCTGCGTGCGGGCCATAGACGGTAACGGCGGTGTCCCCGTCATTCTGCCAGTTCCCGAGGATCCCGGGCTTTCGGACCCCGCACTGGCCCTGTGTGACGGCCTGCTTTTCCCTGGGGGATGGGACGTGGACCCCCGCTACTACGGGGAGCCGCCCCACGCGACGCTGGGTCCGGTGCTGCCGGAGCTGGACGCATTCTGGTTCCATGTGGCGGCCTACGCGTCGGAGCACCGTGTTCCCATGCTGGGCATCTGCCGCGGTATGCAGCTCCTGAACGTGGCCTGCGGCGGCAGCCTCTACCAGGATATCGGAGAGCGCGAGGAGAAGAACCTGCTGCATGCGCAACAGCTGCGCCGTGACACCCCGACGCACAGGGTTTTGATCGAGCAGGACTCCCGCCTTCGACGCATCCTGGAGGCCGAGAGCGTCTACACCAACACGCTGCACCACCAGTCCGTCAAGGCCCTGGGCAAGGGGCTTGCCCTTACCGCCCGCGCCGAGGACGGCGTCGTTGAGGCCTTCGAGAGCCCGGATGGCCTGATCGTGGCCGTGCAGTGGCACCCGGAGGACCTTCTGAGAACGATCCCGGTCATGAATCGCCTTTTCCTGGACCTCTGCGGCCGGGCCCAGGAACGGCGAGGAGCCCGGAACTGATCTTCTTCGGGATCTTCTCGGGACGCTGGATGCGGCCCCCGTCCGTGTAGGACAGTGTGTGGCCCGGGACTCGAGGGCAATCCGAACGTCGCCAAGCGGCGCAATGTCGGATTTGACAGCTATTTTTTTTGTGCTATAGTTGCTCAGTGTCCTTTTGCGGGCTTGTAGCTCAGTGGATAGAGCGACGGCCTCCTAAGCCGTAGGTCGGCAGTTCGAGTCTGCCCAAGCTCGCCAGTCATGACAAGGCTTTAGTTGACGAGTATCGACGAAAGCCTTTTCTCTTTTACAGCATATTTATAGCATGGAAAACTCTCTATGGAAAATACAGTATTTTGGTGGATATTTTTTGCCCGACTTTCTTTTCTTGTCTATTTCTTTCCTTTTCGATCCTTTTTTGTTCACCCTGTTCCTTTTTGTCTTTATAAAGCATTGTCACGACCGATTTTTATCTTGATTTTTTCCCTCAGTCCGATATCATGAAGGGCACCTGTCCCTGCCCTGCCTGCTCTCTTTCCTTCATTCCCCCGATCTGCTCCTGTGGGTGGGCAACCAGTGGTGGTGCCGGGACACCTCGCTTCCCCGGATCCAGGAGCGCAGCGTGGGGCTGTGGGCGCAGCTTTTCGGAGTTCCCGTCGCCGCCTCGCAGAGTCGGTAGTTTCCTGATGATCCTGCCGGATTCGGGATTGATATAATGACGGCAAAGCCTCATATCCAAACACGAGAGAGGAAAGAGCCATAAAGAAAGGAGTTGTTGCCATGCTGACGGTGAGGGAAGCTGCTGCTTTGCCCCATACCCCTGAGATCCGGCGCTACAGCCATGTGGGCAGGCTCTATCTCAGGGACGGCGATGTCCCGGTCCGGATGCTGAACGACCGGGAGTCCGCAAGTGTCCCCGAGCATATCCGTAACGACAGCCGCTTCATTTATCCCATCGGTTTCCCCTGGAGTCCGGTGCGCTATCAGCTGGCCTGCGGATTTCCTATCTGTTACGTGGACGATTCGGTCTCGGGAAAAGTGCTCAACCGCTGCACCAATGGAAGAATCTACGAATGCAAACGGGACGGAAACGACCGATGCCATTACGAGTTTCTGAGGGAAGCGACGTCCGAGGATGACGTACGTGCCGGCATCGAGCGCGAGGCGGACCATCGACGGGCGGGGGAACGTATGAGGAAGATCCTGGAGCTGGGACTCCGGGTCCGTTATGCGGATTATCCCGAGCCCGACAAGGGAACGGTTTATGAACGCCATCCCGACAGAAAACTGTATCGTATCGATTTTGATTACCCCAGGACGAACGATGAGGTCATGACGTTTTCCCGGTCCTTTTTACGATACGCCACTCCGGAGGATGATGCGCTCTATGACTTTGAATCGTCGTGAACTCTTTATCTTTGCCGGACCCAACGGGTCCGGCAAGTCTTCCTTCCTTTCCGCACAGCTTCCAGGCGGCATCATCTTTTTGAATCCGGACATCGTCTCGCGCAATATGGCCGAGTCCAAAGGCCTGTCCCCCGAGGAGGTACAGAGGACCGTATATCAGGGAGGGCACAGCCTGGCTGCATTGAAGAGGGTCCGCCAGATCATGGGCAGCTATCTGCGTCAAGGGATCAGCTTCGCGATTGAAACGGCTCTGAACAATGAAAGCTACAAAAACGTTATGAGGCAGGCTCAGGGAAACGGCTACCGGGTGCATCTCTGGTTTGTCGGCACGAGGAGTGCGGAGGTGAATCTCGACAGGGTGCGGCGGAGATTCTTCAAGGGAGGCCATGACGTTCCCAAGAAGGATATCGTCAAACGCTACGAAGGCGGCTGTGAAAGACTGAAGGGCTACATCGAGCTGGCCGACGAGGCAAGGATCTACGACAACTCCATAGAGAACGCACCCGAGCCGAGGCTTGTTCTGCGTGCCGAGAAGGGGGAAATAGTCGAATCGGTTCCCGATATTCCACGATGGGTCGAGGAGAATGTGGTGGTATCCTCTGCCGAGAGGGCATTCCTGCAGTCGGAGCGCAGAGCGGCCTGGGACGCCGCCCAAAAAGACGCACGGCACGTTCTCGTTACCGATGCAATCTGCGACAGGACTTACACCGGAAAAATCGAGGCGGTGACCGGCATCTACGTCGTCCAGGAGATCGCAGGCAACCATGCCGTTCTGCATCGCCGAGAGGATCTGGATGCCGCAGAGCTGAATCCCGGAGAGCACGTCGGCATCCGCTACATCCAAGGACGTGGGCGAATCCTTCGCGAATCCTTCGATAGAAGGGAGCAAGATAGGGGGCGCTTGTTTTCGGAACCATAAGAAACGGTCTGTCCGGAAGCTCCGACGATAAAGAAGAAACGGCACGAGAACTTATCCAATGCAATTCACAGGAAGATCTCCCTCCTGCAAATCCACCCCTGAATGCACCACCCTCGGTTTCCCCAAGCAATTCTGACGACACGGTCAAGATTTCCTTTAAAGTTCCTGGAGGACCAGCTCCGGACCCTGAACAACGTCCTGAGCCTGGCCGACATCGACAACATGCTTCAGGGGCCGATGCAGATCTATTCAAAGGTGACGGGCATCTACAACAGGGTAAGGGGATCCTGGACAAGACCAGGGGGCTCTCACCTACACGGTCGCGAACCTCGACGAGGAGCTCAAAAGGCGGTTCAAGAGCTATGAAGACATGGCGATGGCCAGCAACCGGGACTTCGCGGAGGAGAGCCGCTCAATAGCGGAGACTCAGATGGAGACGGTGCGCTCCACCCTGAAGGGAATCCACCGCCTGGGACCAGTTCCAGGACGACACGAAGGCCCTGGAGCAGATCCAGGACGTCGCCAAAAGCGCCAGAGGACGCAATCAAATAGAGCAGGCGGGGAACCAGCTCTTGAGCTTCCTTGGGGAGGAGCTGATGCGGCTGCGGCAGATGACGATGATGCAGGCGCAGATGGCCGGGGTGGCTCTGGCGTCTGTTGCGGACGAGGCCCTGATCGAGCTGTTTTCGGAGATAGAGATGGCGACCCGGGACTGGATGAAAAAAGCGGCGGAGTCACGCTGTATGCCGTCCTGGCGGTACTCGTCCGGTATGCCCTGTGGGTCGGCATCTCCGTCTGGATCCTCGAGCGGCCCGAGATCCTGATGCAGATCCCCAAGAGCCTGAAGCAGCTGGGGCAGCTGATCGGCGGGGAGTACGTCGGGCTCGCGTCCCTGCTGACGCTGTTCGCCAGGGTGACCTCGCCCATCGTCGAGTTCGCCGCCGGTCTGGGCTGGATGGACGTCGGCCTGATCGTCATCTGCGGTTTTCTGGTCTTCGTCATCAACTGCCTGTGCTTCATGATCATGACGACGGTGCTCTGTATCGAGATAGAGCTCGTCTTCATCTCCATCGGAGGGCTGTTCACCCTGGGATTTTTCGTCCTGGGGTTCTTCAGGGACTACTTCATGGGATACCTCAGGGCGCTGGTGCACGTCGGGGTCAAGCTCCTGCTCCTGTCGCTCCTGATGGGGCTGATAGGCAAAATCGTGGCGACCTGGCCGGCGCAGATAGCCGCGTATATCCAGGAACCCAACGGGGTCTTCGTGTTCGTCGTGCCGCTCTGTTTCGCACTCGTCGCTTTTTACATGATCGTGAAGTCCGTGCCGAACTACGCTACGGCCATCATGACCGGCTCTGCATCGGCAAACAACAACTTCATGGCGGCCGTGGCGGCCGGTGCGGGGCTGGGCATGACCGTGTGGAACACCTCGCTCTGGGCGGCCTGGGAGGCGTTCCGGAACCTGGCGGCGGGAGGGGACGGCGAGAAGGGCACAAGGAGGATCTATGAAGAGCACAGACTGGTCCGCGAGTTCGGCAGAGCGGGGGATGGCGGCGGATCGGACGGAGGCAGTTCGATGCGTACCCCGACCGGAGTATGGGGTTCGACCTCAGGGCGGCTCAGGACCGCTATATGGAGGAGATGAGGCGGCGCGGCGCGCAGACCTTAGGGGTTCCTCCGCCGCCGTTCGACAGCGACGGGAAGAGAGGACGGAGCTGATGGCGTGGTTTGGAAAGAAGTCGGAGGAACGGGAGATTCAAGGCAGCGACCCGTTCCTGGTGGGACGCACGGAGGCGGCGAAGGAAAAGCCCTCGAAGCTGGTGGTCCGGCACGAAGGGCGGGACGTCGTGGCAAACGTGGAGGATATCCTGTTGATGTCCGACGACGTGGGCTGGAGGCTGGCCAACGGGGCCGAGACCGAGGAGGTCCCTCAGGGAGCGCAGGAGATCCCGGAGAGGGAGTACCTGGAGGAACGGCGGCCCCGGAGGTGAGACGATATCTTCGTCCGGAAGGATATCGCCTTCCCCGAGCCCTATATGTAGGCAGAATGATCTTCAGGCTCACAATCTCGTCCCGAAACGGCGTAGCCCCGCAAAATGTTTTGCCGGATCGCCGGATGCGGCCGGACTTCGATCCGGGGATTTTTCAGTCCTGGTAGTGTCCTCGGCATGACAGAATCTTGAGGCGCTCATCATCGAGTCGATAGACCAGACGATGTTCGGCCGTAATGCGGCGACTGAACTCACCCGATTGTCCCAGGAGCTTTTCTGGTTTGCCGAGTCCGTCCATCAGGCCGTTTCGATGGATATCTACGATAAGGGCTTTGATTTTGCCCAGAATTTTCCGGTCGTTCTGCGCCCAATAGGTAAAGTCCTCGAAGGCCGTCGGCGAGAAGACCGTGTCCTCGTGCATCAGAACGCCTCGAGCTCGTCAGGGGTCATCACAACCCCTTCGCCGTTGTCCAGCTCCTCACGGCTGCGTCGCAGTTTTGCCAGATAACGGTCGTTGTTGAGCTGGCGATTGTATTCGGCAAAGGACACCACGACCACCTGCGGCTTGTCGTGTCGGGTGACGATGAGGGCCTTGTTCGTTCGCTCCACATCGTCGCAATAATCTTTGAATCGTTCCCGTACTTGAGTTGCCGGTGCCGTATCGATGACAAGCATGAAAAATCACCTCTCGATATGTACTGCATAAAGTACTTTATACAGTACATATTTTAGTGCCCTGTCTTTTTTACGCAAGGGGAATGTTGCGTTTGATAGCGGTAAGCTGTCCGATATCCCCTTGGTAGTGCGAATCTGTTGATGTGGAGCTGGGTGGGGAAGCCAGGTCGATGAGAGAATCGAGGGGATATTGTGTCCCAAAGAGGGCAGGATACCCCCCTAAGCGTTACAGAAGCATTACAGAAGAGGATTTTGTTTGAATCTTTCTTGAAAGTCGATTAATTACCGATGTATTGTCTGCCAATTTCGACACAACAAGAAAAACCTACACCTCCTTTAATCAGCGCTTCCTTAGGTCTGCCGAATGACGGCAGGCCCCGGCTGCCTATCTTCACAGAGAGCGTTTTTCGTCCGTTTCCATCTTGACCTGGAGTCGGCTCGAGAGTGTAGACTGTTTGCGTTAGGGCGGCCGCAGGGCCGCGCCAGGGCGCAGCGTCGGCTGGTTGCTTATGTCGATTGATTGATTGCGTCAGATTGATTGGAAGAAGAGGGATCGGCTGTGGATACGACCCATGGGGATCGGGAAGGGAAGGGCTCCGCGCGGAAGATTGTGCAGACCGCCGGGCGCGACGCGCTGGGCGACTTCGCGCCCGGCGACTTCGCGCCCGGCGACTTCGCGCCGGACTTTGCCCGTTACAACGACGATATCCTTTTCGGCGAGGTGTGGTCGA
>NZ_CAUUWA010000036.1 GCF_963548695.1 uncultured Fretibacterium sp. | reverse complement strand
GGTTACTTCTGGATCTCCTACGAGGACAAGACCCTGGAGGACGGCGCCGTCTACCAGGTGGCCGCGGCGGATCCCTCGATGCGCCAATACGGGTACGACGACCTGGGGTGGCTCAGCTCCTTTCACCCAGGTGGCACAGCCAGTCAAGGCTGGATGGGTAACGTCTTCACGGCGAAGGGGGACGAGACGCTGAGGTCGGTCTCCTTCTACACCACGGCGGCGAACGCGCGCTACAGGCTGCGCGTCTATCGGCTGGGGACAGCGTTCGGAACGCCCGTCTCAGGGACACCCGTCTACGAGGGCGCCGGAGAGTTCCCGTTCGCGGGCTACCACACGGTGGATCTGACGGCACCTGTGCCGTTGGAGACAGGGGAACGTTTCTCTGTGGTGCTTCGCATGGAGACCCCCGGCTACCAATTTCCCCTGGCGGTGGAGAGAAAGATCGAGAGCTACGCGGACAAGGCCGCCTGCAACCCGGGGGAGAGCTATTTCTCCGGGGACGGGGTGAACTGGGAGGATGGGGCCAATCTGCATATTGGGGGGAGCCTCTCGCCCAGTAATGCCTGCACCAAGGCCTTCACAAGAGTGATAGCGCCCGCGCTGGAGGCGGAGATCGAGCCCCATACGTTTGCTCCAGGCCTGCCTTATCAGGGGACGGTGCGCGTGAAGGGCGTTGCGTCCGGGGGGATGGTGGGCGCGAATACGGCCGCGGCTGCGAAAACGCCCGGCGACTGGTCGACAGGGCCTGCAGCTGTCGTCAGCGGTGATGTGGTGGTGGTGACGGGGACGATCTCCGGGGATGTCCCGACAACCGTGGTGACCGTGAGCGTCACGCTTGGCGGAGGGGCAGTGCTCTCCGAGGACTATACGCTGATGAAAAAGCTGACGCTTGTCCTGCCCGAGACGATCGATCCCTCGACCGAGATTGCAGGCGGTGCGCCCTACAACGGGCTTTTGACGGTGCGGAACCTGGTTTCGTCGGATGTCGCCTCCGTCGATGTCGTTCCCTCGTCTCAGGGGATCTGGAAGGGCTTGAAGGCCTCCTTTAGGGATTCCACGGTGTCCCGGGACACGGACGTGGTGGTGCAGGGTACGCCTAAGGCCGGGTTTGGCTCCTCCATCCTGACGGTGACGGTGACGCTGGAGGACGGGCGTTCTGCGAGAAAAGCCTACACGGTGACGGAGAGGGTTGTGCCTCCTACGCCCGGACCGACGCCTGGACCGACACCCGGACCAACGCCTGGACCAACACCCGGACCGACGCCGACACCAATGCCTGACCCTGGTCCGCTCCTCCCGGATCCCGATCCGAGACCCGGAGCCTCCGGCGGGGGATGCGACGCGGGTGTCGGCGGATTGGCGCTGGCTCTCATTGGGGCGTTCCTGTTGAGGAGAAAGGTGTAGCCCTCTGAATAAATGCAGCTAGTCCGTTAAGCAGGCGACCGCCTTCCGCGAGGCGCTAGCCTCGCGGGGCGTGTCGTTCGCTTACGTCGATGCGCGGCACCGTTGCCGCGCTATCGACGCCAGTGGGCGACGCCGGGTTGGGCGGCCTTGCGCTGCTCCTCGCAGCATCGCTGCTGCTGAAAAAGAAAGCATAGGCTCGCAAAGCGAACCAGATCTCTTTTGGACAAACATCAGGGCGGTCCCCAACAGGGACCGCCCTGATGTGCGCTTTTTAAGGCGGGACTGAGACGCCTTGTCGCCACCATTCTCCCCTCGAACACCGAGATGAGGGAGAAGGCGCGGCTGCCCCTGGTCTCGCCCATGACGATCTCCGAGGGCGGGGCGCACGACGTGCTGATGAAGGAGACCATGAAACGAGGCGGAAAGTAGGACTCCCGTGCCCCCGGCCGGGTGGCCGGGGGCGGAGGGCCGGGCCGCCTGGCCCGGCCGATTTATTTTCTCGTATAGAGGAACGGCCCCGCCATCTCGAATCCCATCTTCTTGTAGTCGAAGATCTGTTCCGTGGACCCGACCAGGAAATACCCACCGGGGGCCAGGGCGTTGAAGAACTTGACGTAGAGCAGGGCCTTGGTCTCCGCCGTGAAGTAGATGACGACGTTACGGCAAAGGATGACGTCGAACCCGCCGCCGAAGGCGTCGTCGATCATATTGAAGCGCTTGAACGACACGCGCCGCTTGATCTCGGCGTTCACCTCGTAGGTCTCGCCCCCGTCACGGGTTGTGAAGTACTTGGAGAGGTACTCCGGGGGGACGTTCAAGAGCTGCCGCTTCAGGTAGACGCCCTTCTGGGCGATGGCGATGGCTCCCTGGTCGATGTCGGCGGCCAGCACTGGGGTCGAGGCGTCCAGGCCGCAGACGGCCGACAGGATGGCCAGGGAATACGGCTCCTCGCCCGTGGCGCAGCCGGCGCTCCACAGCTTCAGCCGCTTGTGGCCCCGCTTCTTGATCAACTCGGGAATGAGCTTGTCCCTCAGCTTCCACCACTGGCTGTCGTTGCGGAAGAACTCCGACACGTTAATCGTCAGGTGGTCCAGAAACTCCCTCAACTTTTTGTCGTCGTTCTTGATCGTGTTGAAATAGTCGTCGTAGGTCTTGACGTTCCAGCGATCCATCAGCATGTGGACCCGCCGATGAATCTGATTTTTGTAGGAATTCAGGTCCAGTCCGATAATCCTGCGCAGCTTCTGCTTAAACCCCTCGTATTCGGGCGAGGTGTATTGATTCTGCTCTTCCATCAGGCTCTCCTCCAGAAAATCTCCGGGCGTTCTCCGTCGGGTCAGTCCTCCAGGACTTCCTTCTCCTTCGCCTTATAGGCCTCATCGACCTTTTTGATGTATTCGTCCGTCGCGTCCTGGACCTCCCTGGTGTATTTCTTCAGGTCGTCCTCGGTGATGGCGGAGTCCTTCTCCATCTTCTTCAGGACCTCGACGGAATCGCGGCGGTGGTTCCTCAGGACGACGCGCGTCTCCTCGGCCTTCTTTGCCAGGAGCTTCGTCAGCTCTACTCGCCGCTCCCGCGTGAGCTCCGGCAGGGTCAGGCGGATGCATTCCCCGTCGTTCTGAGGGGTGATCCCGAGGTTCGAGGCCAAAATGGCCTTCTCAATCACCTTCAGGCTGGAGCGGTCGAAGGGCGCTATCTGGATCTTGCGGCCCTCGGGGATCGTGATGTTCGCCATCTGCTTGAGGGGCGTCGGAGTACCGTAGTAGTCCGCCTTGATGTCGCTTACCAGCCCCGGATGGGCCCGGCCGGTCCGGATCGCCAGGTATTCGTTATGCAAAAACGCTACAGCCTTCTCCATCCTGTCCCGCAGCTGCTTAATCTCGTTTCTGGGCATAACGTTTTTCCTCCTCTCAATTTTTCACTCTCAGTTTTTTTTTGCTCACTTGTTCCCGTATTCCGGACACGTCCACACGTGTGACGGCCAGAAAGACGGGGGGGCGCCGCCTTACCCGGGCTACTCCCCTTCTTCCACGATTGTACCAATTCGCTCGCCTTTTACAAGCGCCGAAACCAGGGCGCCCTGATTCTGAACGTTCAGGACGAGGATCGGGATCCGGTTCTCGCGGCAAAGGGAGAACGCGGAGGCGTCCATGACCTCGATGCCGTCGCGCAGCGCCTCGCTGTAGGTGACACGGGAGAGGAACTTCGCGTCCTTGAAGGCGCTCGGGTCCCTGTCGTAAATCCCGTCCACCTTCGTCCCCTTGACCATGCAGTCCGCGTTCATCTCCGCCGCCCGCAGGGCTGCGGTGGTGTCCGTCGAGAAGAACGGGGAGCCCGTCCCCGCGGCGAAGATCACCACGCGCCCCTTCTCCATGTGCCGCAGGGCGCGGCGGCGGATGTAGGGCTCTGCGACCGCCCGCATCTCGATCGCGGTCTGGACGCGAGTCGGGACGCCCAGCTTCTCCAGGACGTCCTGGAGCCCCAGGGCGTTGACCACCGTCCCCAGCATGCCCATGTAATCGGCCTGGGCCCGCTCGATGCCCAGCTTCTCAACGTCCCGGCCCCGCAGCATGTTGCCGCCGCCCACCACCATGCACAGCTCGACGCCCGCACGGTGAACCGCAGCGAGCTCCGCCCCGATCCGACGCATCGTGTCGAAATCGAGGCCAAAGTGCCCGTCCCCGGCCAGCACCTCCCCGGAGAGCTTCAATAGGACCCGCTTGTACCTCGGCATCGCAATCCCCCCTTCAACAGAACAAAGATACAACGGAACAAAAATACGAACGAAGTCCCCTGCGCGCAACAAAAATCCGGCGCGGAGGAAGGAATCGTCCACGCCGGATCCGTCATGCTGAAGCGGTATTCAATAAGTCATTCCCCGATCATGAAGCGGGCAAAGCGCTTAACGACGATGTTCTCGCCCAGCTTGGCGATCATCTCCACCACCAGGTCGGCGATCTTCTTGTCGGGGTCCCTGATGTAGGCCTGCTCCATCAGGCAGGTCGTCTCGTAGAACTTGCGGACCTTGCCCTCCACGATCTTCTCGATGCGGTCTTCGGGCTTGCCCTCGTCCCGGAGCTGCTGACGGTAAATCTCCTTCTCGCGCTCCAGGTCCTCCACCGGGACGTCCTCAGGACGAAGGTAGAGGGGATTCGCCGCCGTGATGTGCATGGCGATCTCGTGCCCCAGCTCGTTGAACTCGTCCGTCTTGGCGACGAAGTCCGTCTCGCTGTTCAGCTCCACCAGCGCGCCCACCTTGAAGTTGTTGTGGACGTAGTGGAAGATGCGGCCGTCGCTCGCCGTCCGGCTGGCCTTCTTGGCCGCCTTGGCGAGTCCCTTCTCGCGAAGGTAGTCGATGGCCTTCTCCACGTCGCCGTTCGTCTCGGCCAATGCCTTCTTGCAGTCCATCATCCCGGAGCCCGTGCGCTCCCGGAGCTCCTTAACCGCGCCTGCGGAAATCTCGGCCATATTAACGATCCCCCTTGCCTTCACCGTCGTCGCTGCCGTAGGTATTGTGCAGACGCTCGCGAACCGCGATCAGATCGTTCTCGCTGACGTCCACGGGCTTGGCCTCCTCCTCGGCCTTATCGGCCTCCGCGGGGGCGACCTCGTCCTCGCCCTGCCGGCCCTCGATCACCGCGTTCGCCATAAGACCCGTGATCAGCTTGATGGCGCGGATGGCGTCGTCATTGCCCGGGATGGGGTAGTCGATCACCTCGGGATCGCAGTTCGTATCGACAATTGAGACTACCGGCACGCCCAGCTTGCGGGCCTCGGCTATGGCGTTCTCCTCGCGGCGCGGATCGATCAGGAAAATCGCGTCCGGGACGACCGTCATCTTGGCGATGCCGCCCAGGTACTTCTCGAGCTTCAGCTGCTCCTTGCGCAGCGCGGCGAGCTCCTTCTTGGAGAATTTCTCCCAGGTATTGTCCTCGTCGTACTTGCGGAGCTCCAGCATCCGCTGGACGCGCTTACGGATCGTGGGGAAATTCGTCATCAGTCCACCCAGCCAGCGCTGGTTGATGAAATGCTGGCCGCAGCGCGTCGCCTCGTCGCGAATCGTGTCCTGCGCCTGGCGCTTGGTCCCGACGAAGAGCACCGTGCCCCCCTCCGAGGCCGTCGTTCGGATGAAATCATACGCCCTGTCCAGGCCCCTCACGGTCTTCTGCAGGTCGATGATGTAGACCCCGTTGCGCTCCGTGAAGATGTAGGGCTTCATCTTGGGGTTCCAGCGCCTCGTCTGGTGCCCGAAGTGCACGCCGCACTCCAGCAACTGCTTCATGCTCACAACTGCCACTTTTTCAACCTCCCAAAGGTTAAGCCTCCACCCGGCGCCTTTATTGGGGCTCCTCGATCCCGCGCCCCGCCCGAGGGCGACATGCGGAACACCTTTGCGGCCCCGCGCCGAATGTGTGTGATTGACAACACGGAGGACAGTATATCAAAAAGTTTCGATTTTGAGGATAGCCTTCGCCTTACCCTCAATAGGTCAGTAGAGCCCCATCAGACGCGGCAGGGCTGTGCTCAAAAATGGCAGATAGCTGAGCAGGAGAATATCGAGGATCATCACCAGGATGAAGGGCAATGCCGCACGAGAAATGTCCTCAAGAGAAATTTTCGCGATGCCGCAGCTGACAAAAAGACAAACGCCTAACGGTGGGGTAACCATACCAATGGCGAGGTTGACCACGATAACGATTCCGAAATGCAGCGGGTCCACCCCGATAGTCTGCAGAACAGGCATCAACACGGGAACGAGAATGATAATGGAGGCGACCGTCTCCATGAACGTCCCGATGAAGAGCAGCAGGAGGTTGATTAAAAGGAGGATAACGACAGGGCTTGAGGAGAGAGTCAGCATTCCCTCCGCCACCATCTGGGGCACACGTCTGGAGGTAATCACCCAGCTGAAGGCCGAAGAGGTTCCAATGATGAAAAGGATGATCGCGGTACCAACCGCCGTGTTCACGAAGATGGATTTGAGCTGCGCGACACGGAGCTCACGATAGATGAAGAGCCCCACAAAAAGACCGTAGACCACCGCAACGACAGCGGCCTCCGTAGGGGTAAACACGCCGCCGTAGATACCCCCAAGGATGATGGCCGGCATCAGCAGGGCCCAGAAGGCATCCAGAAAGGCCGCTCCTCGTTCCGGCCACGAGTAGTGCCGTTCGCCTCGGTAACCGCGCCGGCGGGCAATCAGCCACGCAACAAACATCAGGGAGAGTCCAACCAGCACCCCCGGCAGGACTCCACCCATGAAGAGAGCCCCAACGGACACACCGGTCATGACACCGTAGATGATCATAGGGATGCTTGGCGGGATCATGACCCCAAGGGTTCCGGCCGTGGCCTGGACGGCGGCGGTGTAGGGCTTTCCATATCCGCGTGTAACCATCTCAGGGATGAGAACACTTCCAATCGCGGCGACACAGGCCGCAGCCGCCCCTGAAATGGCCCCGAAAAACATGCTGGCGATGATGGCGACGAAGGCAAGGCCACCCGCGAAATGGCCCACGAAGGTGTTCGCCAGATGAATGAGCCGGCGCGATATCCCTCCGGTCTCCATCAGTGCTCCGGCCAGGATAAAGAATGGAATGGCCATCAGAGGAAACGAATCCATGGCGGTAAACATCTTTTGAAAAATGACGAGAGGGGGAAAGGGGCTTGCGCAAAGGAGCGCCGTCAATGTCGATGCTCCTATCGCTATTGCAATAGGAACATTCATAATGAAGAAGAATACCAACGAGGCAAAAAGCAATGTTGTCAACTTTTACCCTCCTCTCGCAGCGAACGACAATCTTTTATCGTATTTCCCAAAAATTCCACGGAGTAAAGCAACATTAAGCCCCCTCCGACAATTAGGGAACTATACGGAAGTCCCATGGAGATCTCCATTGCAGGGGATTTTTGTTTTATGACAACTTTTAGTATATTACATGCATAATAAATCATCGCGCCAAAAAAATAAACTTGCACAAAACCAATCAACAAGGAGAATAAACGGCGCTTAGCCGTCCCTAAATAGTTAAAAAGCGCTTCTACTCCAATATGAGCTTTATGGCGCAAACCAACGCTGGCCCCCAATAGGGCGATCCAAATCATTATGTAGCGTGAAGCCTCTTCCGACCAAGGCAACGACGCGTGCAGGATAAAGCGGAATATGACTTGAAGAAAAACCACAACTACCATGAATCCAACAAGGATATAAAGAACGTATCCCGTAAGTCTCTCAGCAATATCCATGGTCCTCTTGTACATTTTCCACAAATCGCTTCCCCCCTCCTCCGGGTGACGGCCTGAGTCATTTCCCCAAAAAGCGATAGACTGTAAGTGGTCTCCAATACTAGCTTTATATTCTTATATTCTATAACGCCCCTATCGAAAATAGGGGCGTTATAGAACCAGGCTAGAGCCTAATATTGTTTGCCGATCTCGATAATCTTTTCCAGAAGTTTCGCATCATCCCCCAGTTCTCCTCGAAAGTCAGCGTATACCGATTCCGTTTTTTCCCGAAATTCCTGGAGATTAGGTTCCGTTATCTCCATCCCCCGCTCTTTTAGAAGGGAAATTTGCTCTTCCTCCATTTTTGTGATTTGCTCTCGCTCGTAGAGGACAGCCTCTTTAGCCGAGGTAAGGACAATTTCTTGATAATCCGGAGGTAATGAATCAAAAACGGGTTTGGCCATCGCGAGGAATGAGGGAGAAAACACGTGTCGAGTCAGTGCCAAATGCTTCTGGACCTCATAAAATTTTGAAGTATAAATGATTGGGATAGGATTTTCCTCCCCATCAATGGTGCCTTGTTGCAAAGCAGTAAAAAGTTCGCTGAAGGCCATGGGGGTAGGGTCAGCCTTAAGCGCACGCCACATGGCCATATGCGCTTTGTTTTCCATGGTACGCAATTTCAAGCCTGCAACATCCTTGGAGGTTTGGATTGGACGCTTTGAATTCGTAAAGTTACGAAAACCATTTTCTGCCCACCCCAATCCTTTTATGCCCAGTTTATCCAGCAACCCCAGAATATAAGTTCCAATTTCGCCATCAAGCACCGCATAGACATGTTTTTTATTTTTGAAGAGGAAGGGGAAATCAAATAGAAGAAACTTTTTTTCAAAACCAGCCATAGGCCCCGTTGAGCCCAAATACATCTCTACGGTTCCCAACTGCAACCCCTCAATGAGATCACGTTCGCCCGTTCCCAACTGTCCGTTGGGGAAGACGTTGATGACAATATCCCCTTTTGTTCTTTCCTCTACAAGCTCTTTAAATCTAAGACACCCTAAAGTATAAGGATGGTCCTCGGCCACAGAATTGCCCAATTTGAAGGTGTATGTCGGAGCCCCCCAGGCAACGAAGGGGAAAAAGGAGACGACACACGACAACAAGATAAAAAGATGAAACACTGTTCCAGGGAAGTACCGATAAAACCCAGATTGACGTTTCATTGCTCATCTCAACCTCTTTCGATTATTCTTCCACACCGACGCCGCTCGTTCACTCTTCGGGATAAGACGCTTGGATCGTCTCCACAAGCCCCGAAAGGACTTTGTTGATCGGAGCGGACAATCCAAGAGACTCCGCTTCTTGTACAATAGCCTTATTGATGACGCGAATTTCCGTCTGTTTGTGTCTGCTCACGTCCTGCAACATCGAAGACCGATTCTCAACCGTGTCTTTTATTACCCTTAACGCCTGTTGGACAGGATCTCCATTCAACCGGATCCCCTTCTTTTGAGCTACGGCGGCAGCCTCAAGAACAGCGCCTGTGGAGATTTCGTAAGCTCCCGAGAAATCTAAAATCTGCCCATTTTTGATTCCTGTGATTGCCGTGACGGCGTTGATGGCTATATTGGCCATCAATTTACTCCAGATCAAGCCCGTAACGTTTTCAGAAAGGATTACAGGCTCAAACCCTCCCCGACGGAAAAGGGCTCCCAACTCCTCGAGACGCTTCGTTAGGACTCCGGATATTTCTCCCAAAGCGGTATAGCCCGCGCCGGCATGCCGGACTTTCCCAGGCCCTAAGAGAGTGGCTCCATGCCCCGAGACCCCCGCCATAATCTGGTTGGGATTAACATGACGTCCAATAGCCTCGATATTTCCCAGACCATTTTGAAGCGTTAAGACAATAGAGTTTTCCTGAAAGATGCCTTTAGCACCTACAACGGCTTCTTCTGTCATAGTTGCCTTGACAAAAACAATAACGAGGTCGGCCTTTCCGGCTTCTGAGGGGGAGGTAACGGCATTGACAGAGGTTATCTTTCTTTCTCCACCAACCCCCTCAATGTGCAATCCATTCTGTTTGATTGCATCGATATGCTCCTTCCATATATCTACCAAAGTTACCTCATAACCGGCTTCCGCTAATTTTCCCCCATAAACGCATCCCATAGCCCCTGAACCCAATACCACGATCTTCATAGCGCCACACCTCCTGAAAAAGATCAAGGCAGGATCGTCCGGAAAAGAAATTATAAAAAAATCATGAGTTGCTTTACTTTTTCTCGTACTCCTTCAACATGGCAGCATATTCTTCCTCACACCCTTTGCGAATATGGTAAACATAATTGTCGTCAGGGAACTTCCCGGTACGAACATCCTCTGCATATGCTTTAAAGGCATTTGTGATCACCTCCGCCACATTCGCATACTTCTTCACAAATTTCGGCGTAAAGGCCTGGAACTGTCCCAGCATGTCCCCACAAATAATCAACTGACCATCACACGGCCATCCTGCTCCAATCGAGTAGACGGGGATTGATAGACGTTTTGTTATGAACTCCGTCAGCTCGGGCGGAATACCCTCCACCAATAGAGCGTAGGCTCCCGCCTCCTCCACCGCCAGTGCATCTTCAATAACGTAGCGCGCTGAATCCGGCGTCACACCTTGAGCCTTAAATCCCCCCAATGGGCCGGAACTCTGCGGCGTCAGACCGATGTGTCCAAAAACCAACACACCGCTTTCAGCTATGGCTTTGATGCGAGTTTTCACACGCACGCCGCCCTCCAGCTTAATAGCATCTACTTCAGCCTCCTTAAAAAATCGAATTGAATTCTCCACCGCCTGCTCGTCAGAGACCTGGTAAGATCCAAAGGGTAGGTCGCCAACTATAAAAGTGTTCGGGGCGCCACGACGCACTGCTTTGCAATGACTAATGCAATCATTCATCGTAACGGGGATGGTCCCTGAATATCCCAATACGACCATACCTAAGGAGTCCCCAACCAAAATCATATCGATCCCTGCCGCTTCCGCAAACATTGCTGTTGGAAAATCGTAAGCGGTAATCCATGTAACCTTTTCCCCATTCCTCTTCATTTCCAGAAATTCCAACTTCCCCTTCTTCTTGGACATTGTTGATTCCTCCTTAATAAATAATTATCAACACCATAAAACAAAAGCATCAACCAATAAAAACTTTTCCTCCTTCCTGCTTTGTAATTCTGTCATCAATAGATTTTTCCGATATCGTCCTTGCTGAGCCCTCCAAAAACATATTCATCACTGGGAAATTTGACGTCACGGACCTCCTGTTTGTACTCCTGGAGCGCCTTAACAATCTGCCCACCAATATCGGCGTATTTTTTGACGAATTTGGGACGGAAACGGTCGAACATCCCCAGCAGATCGTGATAGACCAGTACCTGACCATCGCAATATCGCCCAGCACCGATGCCGATCACGGGAATTTTCACTGCCTCGGTGATTGCCCGTCCCAGTTCCTCGGGCACGCATTCCACAACCAGGGAGAAGGCTCCTGCCTGCTCCAAAGACTTCGCCTGATCCACGATCTTCCGCGCCGCATCCATGTTCTTACCCTGCAATTTAAACCCACCCAGAAGCCCTGCCGTCTGCGGGGTCAGGCCGATATGTCCCTGCACCCCAATACCCGCATCGACCATACGGCGAACCGTCTCGGGCATACACCCCTCCAGCTTGACGACATCACATCCCCCTTCCTTCAGCAAGCGGTTGGCGCTGTGGATGGCCTGCTCCGGGGTCTCGTTGTAAGAGCCGAAGACGAGATCTCCTACGATCATCGGGGAAGGCGCCCCCTTCACGACAGCCCTGATGTGATGGATCATCTGATCCGTAGTCAGGGGCACCGTAGATTCGTGACCCAGCATGGTCATGGACATGCTATCCCCAACCAGAATCATCTCGATTTCCGACTTTTCCACCAATGTTGCCTGGCCGAAGTCATAGGCTGTGACGTAACTGATCTTTTCCCCCTTTTGTTTCATTTCCTGGAGCTTTTGAATCGTTACCTTAGGCATGACACGAACCTCCCTTTAGAATAGAACTGGCAATAGAGCAATGGTCTCCTCGGGATATCTATTCATCGCCAATGGTTACAATAAAAAGTTTATGCTGCCCTTTCTTCGGGTAAAGGAGCGGAATCGTCCAACGGACTTCCGTGATACGGTAGGATCAAGAGAGAAATAGCCATCACGATAAAGGTAAATAGAATACCGCAAGTGGTGGCATTGAGCTTGGAAAACCCAAAGTCGACCAAGTGCGTTTTGGTATCCAGCACGCCCACCCACAGATTCACCGTCTCTGTCCCCTGATAGAAGGTACAGAACAATGTGAGAACGATGCCGCAGACCGAAGCGAGAATGGCCCCGGCATTGGAGGCGCGTCGGGTGAAGAGCCCAAAGACGAGCGGCGCGGCCAAGGAGACACTCATCAGTGAGTAGAAAATCGTCAGCGCAGATATGATACTGCCGAGTTTCAAGGCAAAGAGTACACCCAGCACCCCCGACAGAAGCGTGACGGATCGGGAAAACTTCAAGAGTCCTTCGTCCGATACCAAGGGGTTCAGGAAACGCTTGTAGATGTCGTTGGATACGGATGTTGCCAACATATAAAGGACGGCGTCCGCCGTGCTGACCTCCGCCGCGAAGATAGCAGCCAGCGCCAGCGTGGCGATGGAGAAGGGCATCATCTCCTTCATCGCTGTCGGCAGAGCCAGATCCGCGCGTGGAAGATCCGGAAAGGCCGCGAAAGCAGCCATGCCGATAAAAACGGGGATAATTGCGAATAACAGTTGGGCGACGCCGTTGGTTGCCGTTCCCCAGCGGATAGCATGCTCATCCCTCGCCCCAAAGACTTTGCCGATCAGCCCGGGGGATATAAAAAAGGACGGAACGAGCATGACCAGGTAGCCAACGATAACCGTAACACCAATGCCATCCATGGAGAAAAAGGACGCCTGCTGCACCGCATCGGGTAGATTCTGGACGACCTTGGAGGTCAACCCTGTCCACCCTCCGACGAACCCGTAGATATAGGGCAGGGCGATGAGAAAGCCGGCGAGGATTACTACGAGCTCGACGATATTGACTATCGCCGCGGAGAGCAGGCCACCAGCTGCAAAATAGAGCGTCGTAACGACTGCACCCGCGATGACCCCCACCGTTTTCGGCACCCCTGCAACGACATCGAGAATCCAGGCGATACCCAGGAGTTGCCCCGAGAACAACGCCAACGTACCTATGGACATCATGCCCGAGAAAAGCCCTCGGAACACTTTGCTGTAACGTCTATCCAGATAGTCCCCCAAGGTATAGAGGTCATATCGGCAGGCGATGCGCCAAATCTTTGGGCCAACGCAGAACGCCAGGATCATGGATCCGATGCCGGCGCTCCCGATCCACCACCAGGCGGAGATGCCGGACTTATAGGCAATCGCCGCGACTCCAACCGTAGAACCTGCCCCCAGGTTAGCCGCGATCAAGGTGGTGGAAAGAAGCCCTGTCCCAAGTTTTCGCCCCGCTACGAAGAAACCCGACGAGCTCTTGACCTTGCTACCCACAAACCACCCTATCAGAATCAGCAGAATCGCATAACCCAAAATGGCTTGAACGTAACCATTGTGCAATAGCAGATCCATTAAAAACACCTCCCTCAATCTAGTCGCCGGTCGCATCACGCGCGACCTCTATTCCATTCAGACGGCTACATCACGGGGAGAATTACCCCTTCGCTCAGCTCTCCATAAAGTACAACGCGGTCAAGGCAAAGATTTTCGAGGCCTCAATCAGGTCATCGACCTCCACCCACTCGTCCACATGGTGGGGAATTTCACGATCACCTGCGCCCGTCACCAGGACGGGGATATTATTCCAGGCCTGAAGGAAGGTCCCATCGGTCGCTCCGGGAACACCGTCATAGATTTCCTCCCGCCCCATAACCTCGCGGTAGGCGCGTGCTGCTGAGGCAACGAGCGGATGGTCTCGTGGAACCTCGGTCCATGGCCGGTCGTCCAGCTGCTCTATGGTGGCGGAGAATTTGTCATCACCAAAAGAATATTGGCTCGACAGGCGATCTACTATTCCCTGAATCTGACGACGGATCCCGTCATGTTCCTGACCAGGTACAGTGCGGACATCCAAAGCCAGGCTTGCCTCCTTCGGCACCACGTTTAGTTGCGCCACCCCGGTGACCGGAGCCTGGAGGACGGTTGGCGTGAAGCTGGGCCAACCCAAAAATTCGTGTCTGCCCAGCCGATCCTTTTCAAAGTTCTCCAGCTGCCGCAGTTCTACAATAAAACGGGCCAAAGCCCAGTTGGGGTCGTTCCCCGTCAGAGGCATACAGCCGTGACACTGAGTGCCATGGAAGGTAACTCGAAAACGGAGCGCCCCCTTCTGGAACACACAAAGGTGCTTCTCCTCCGGCTCACAGATTAGGGCTCCATCGACTCCCTTGGCCCAACCTTTTTCGATAAAATGCTTGATGCCAATCATCATCCCCTCTTCATCAACGGGAATACAAAGCAGAATATTTCCTTTAAAGGTAATTTTGCTGTCACGAATCGCACGGGCCGCAAAGATAGCCGCCCCCATATTGCCCTTTGTATCGTTGGAGCCACGGCCATACATGACTTTCTTTCCATCTCGCTCCACAATCTCCGCACCGAATGGATCGTATTTCCATTCCTCACGGTTTCCAATGGAGACGACATCCTGATGCCCCTCCATCAAAATGGTTTTTCCGCCCGCTTCGCCTCGCAGGAATGCCACGATGTTCGTCCTGCCCGGAACGACCTCATCCAGATGGACCTCGAACCCCTCATCCCTAAGAAATTTCGACACGAACTCCGTCACGCGGGACTCGTCAGCACCGGGGACCCCCGGGTCGTACACACTGTCGATACGCACAACATCCTGCACAAATCGAATCAAACCCTCAGCATCCAGACATTCCAGAACCTTCGCATACTTCACGCCAAACACCTCCGTTCCTGTTTTGCTCCTTCAAACAACAGTGTAAAAACAATTCCTTTATCGATTAAAAATAAACACATTTTCTTTGAAAGTATAGCTGCAAAGACATATTAAGATATTCAGAAGCACAGCGATACACGCGAATCAGTGGATAATTTTGTGGAACACGAGAGACATATTGGTTATACCAGTTGGTACTACGTCTTGTTTTGACATCATAGTAGCACAAACAAGAAATATGTAAAGTCAAGATATAAATTTTTTTTGAAATATTTTTTGCGGATCAGGGGGGGGGAAATTTTTACAAGGGAACCACTCCACGGATAACGATTATCCGCTAGAATGGGGCTGCAGAGTACAAGTGGGGGAAGAAAACTATCTTCAGCCGAGAGAGAAAGCGGTGCTCTCTGAACATTAAGATTAAGGAATGGAATGGTTATGTGTGATTGAGACGAAACGGGAACAACTGATTCAACAATTAACAGAGGAAATTCAGACGGGACGCTTCAGAACAGCTACAAAACTACCGCCCGAGCGTGTACTGATGGAAGAAATGGGAGTGACGAGAACCCTTCTTAGAGAGGCTCTAATGACGATGGAGGGGATGGGGCGCCTCTCCATTGAGGGGCGCAGCGGCATTACCATCATTCGCAATGGCGAGGAGAAGGTTGCTCAGAACATCAGTGGAATGGTTCAATGGCCATCGGTCCTGAACGGAGAGATCCTGGAGGTTCGTTTAATTTTGGAGATCCCGGCAGCTAAAATCGCCGCACGGGTTCGAAATGACGTGGATCTCGAACAGATGGATCGCTGCCTGAGTGCCTTATCGAATGTCGACTATTGTGATGAGAAAAATTACGCCCGTGGCGACGAATGGGATTTTCTGCTGCATCAGGCGATCATGCGAACAACCGGGAACGGGCTTCTGCTACGCGTCTATGAAGGTGTGGCCTCCCTGATGCGCGACTTTACACGGCGCTATCGTGGGATGCTCTTTAACCACGTCGATGGCTGGGCTCAAAACGCCTTTCGTGAACATAAGATGATTGTAGAGGCTATTCGTGCTCAGAATTCGGAGGAGGCCGGGGAGGCCATGCGGGTACACCTTTGTCGGATTTCAAAGGGGTATCAATTCTTCGGGATCTCGCAACACAGGACCACTTGTGATGTATTTTGTCAGGAGAACTCCTGAATTTTTGCGAACCTGTTATGGAACCTTCTTTGCGGCTTCGCCCACCGAATTTTCCGGGGGGCGAAGTCCACACACACAGACAGCAGAAACTGCAATATCCGTTATGGTGCTATTCACCGGGCAATCAAGCCCTCGAGTCACAAATACCCCCCTGTTGTCCAACAGGGCCTACGGGATGAGTCCAACTCCAACGATCCCGCTGCACACAATGTCTCGACAGCAGGCAACCTCGGCGACCTATCGACAGAAGCCGGCCGCCTCCGCGCTCACTCCGCCCTGCGGCTCCGGGACGGCAGGATCAGGAGCGAGACGGCCATCAGCACGAAGGTGAACAGGATGCCGCAGGTGGCGGCGTTGAGCTTCGCCAGGCCGAAATCCACCAGGTGCGTCCTGGTGTCCAGCACGCCGCCCCACAGGTTCACGGTCTCCGCCCCCTGATAGAAGGAGCAGAACAGCGTGAGCGCGATACCGCAGGCCGAGGCGAGGATGGCCCCGGCGTTGGAGGCGCGGCAGGTGAAGAGCCCGAAGACGAGCGGTGCGGCCAGGGATACGCTCATCAGTGAGTAGAAAATCGTCAACGCGGAGATGATACTGCCGAGTTTCAAGGCAAAGAGCACGCCCAGCACCCCCGACGCGAGGGTAACGGCGCGGGAGAACCTCAGCAGCGCGGCGTCCGACACCCCGGGGTTCAGAAAACGCTTGTAGAGATCGTTGGAGACGGAGGTCGCCAGCATGTAGAGCACGGCGTCCGCCGTGCTGACCTCCGCCGCGAAGATGGCCGCGAGCGCCAGCGTGGCGATGGAGAAGGGCATCATCTCCTTCATCGCGGTCGGCAGGGCTAGATCCGCGCGCGGAAGGTCCGGAAAGGCCGCGAAGGCCGCCATGCCGATGAAGACGGGGATGACCGCGAACAAAAGCTGGACCGCTCCGTTGAGCGCCGTCCCCCAGCGGATGGCATGCTCGTCCTTCGCCCCGAAGACCTTGCCGATCAGCCCGGGGGAGATGAAGAAGGACGGTACGAGCATGACCAGATAGCCAACGATAACCGTAACGCCGATGCCGTCCAAGGAGAAGAAGGACGCCTGCCGCGCCGCGTCGGGCAGATTTTGGGCCACCCTGGCGGTCAGCCCCTCCCACCCTCCGACGAACTCGTAGATGCAGGGCAGGGCGACGAGGAACCCGGCGAGGATCACCACGAGCTCGACGATATTGACGACCGCGGTGGAGAGCAGGCCGCCAGCCGCGAAATAGAGCGTCGCGACGACCGCGCCCGCTATGACGCCCGCCGTCTTCGGCACCCCCGCCACGACCTCCAGAATCCAGGCGATCCCCAGGAGCTGGCCGGAGAACAGGGCCAGGGTGCCGACGGCCATCATCCCGGAGAAAAATCCCCGAAACACCTTGTCGTAGCGCATATCCAGGTAATCCCCAAGCGTGTAGAGTCCGTGCCGGCAGGCGATGCGCCAGATCCTGGGGCCTACGCAGAACGCCAGGATCATGGAGCCGATGCCCGCGCTCCCGATCCACCACCAGGCGGAGGCGCCGGACTTATAGGCGATGGCCGCAACTCCGACCGTGGAGCCGGCGCCGATATTTGCCGCGATCAGCGTGGTGAAGAGAAGGCCCGTCCCCAGCCTCCTCCCCGCGACGAAGAAGCCCGACGAACTCCTGACCCTTCTGCCCACGAACCACCCGATCAGGATCAGCAGAATCGCGTAGCCCAAAATAGCCTGAACGTAACCGTTGTGCCGTATCAGATCTATAACTTCCATGACGAAAATATCTCCTCCAAAATCCGTCCGCCCTCATAGGGCCTCTATCCTTAATTGGGCAAAGCACGGGGGGCCGACGCCCCCCGTACCCCCCATCGGGTTTCAAGCGACGCGGACCCCCGGCGCGCTATTCCCCCAGCAATCGGGCCTCCAGCACCTGCTCGCGCTTGAATCCCTCCGATTCAAAGCACGGGGGGCCAAAGCCCCCCATACCCCCCCTCGGGTTTCAAGCGACGCGGACCCCCGGCACACTATTCCTCCAACAACCGGGCCTCCAGCACCTGCTCGCGCTTGAAACCCTCCGATTCAAAGCACGGGGGGCCGACGCCCCCCGTACCCCCCCCTCGGTTTTCAAGCGCCGCGGACCCCCGGCGCGCTATTCCCCAAGCAGGCGAGCCTCCAGCACCTGGTCGCGCTTGAAACCCTCGAGGCGCAGGTAGAAGTCGGCGGCGTCCAGGAGGGCCTGCATGGGGGTAAGCCCGATGATCTCGCTACCCACGACACTGACACCGTAGCGCGCGGCCTCGGATTTGACGGTCTCGAAGACGCGGTGCAGCGGGGTCGAGGTGTAGTCCGTCATGTTGATGGAGACCTGAGTGATCCCCCTCTCCTCAAGCGCCAGGCCGATGGCGCGGCAGTTCACATAGCCGCCCCTGGCCGCGCGGATGGTCTGGGCGATGTGCTTGGCCAGGGCCAAGTCGGAGGTCGACAGGTTGATGTTGAAGGCCACCAGAAAGGGGCGCGCGCCGACGACCGTAGCTCCGGCCCTGGGGTGCATCGCCCGAGGCCCCTCGTCGGGGGCGCGTTCCGGCGTTTTGATGGCCTCCTTCAGCCCCTCGTACTCCCCCTTGCGGACGTCGGGCAGCGCCTTCATCGAGGGGCGCTTTGCGGCGGCCTCGTAGAAATAGACGGGAATGGAGAGCTTGTCGGCAATCTCCCTGCCCAGCTCGTGGGCCAGGGCCACGCACTCCTCCATCGTAACGTTCGAGACGGGGATGAAGGGAATGACGTCCGTCGCACCGATGCGGGGATGTCCCCCCCTGTGTTTCTCCATGTCGATCAGCTCCGCGGCCTTGGCGCAGCAGGCGAACGCCGCCTGCTTGGCGGCCTGAGGCTCGCCCACGAAGGTGAGCACCGTCCGATTGTGATTGGGGTCGGAGGAGTGGTCCAGGATAGTCACGCCGGGCGTCCCGCGCGCCTCGCCGATGATGGCCTCGATGA
Source organism: uncultured Fretibacterium sp. (assembly GCF_963548695.1). Taxonomy (NCBI): domain Bacteria; kingdom Thermotogati; phylum Synergistota; class Synergistia; order Synergistales; family Aminobacteriaceae; genus Fretibacterium; species uncultured Fretibacterium sp. The sequence continues at coordinate 4,911 of NZ_CAUUWA010000036.1, read as the reverse complement.
CCTCGGCCCTCTGCCCCTCGCTGAAGTTCGGTACGCATTCCACAAGCTTCGCCATATCCGCTCATCCTGTCCTTTCATTCCGGTCATTCCGGCATCCGCAATGGGTTCAAGCGCCGTATGGTTTCGAGTTTGCCTCCCCTCAGCATTATAAACGAAAAGACGAAGAAATCCGTGCCCTCCGCCTTTTACCGCCTTTTACGCTTTTCTCCTTTGATATAATGCAGGACGGAACCGGAGGATCATACCGGACCGTCAGCTCGGTCAGCATAGGAGGACTCTCGATGGCCAGACAACGGAAAGGCTGGGACTTTGTCATCGACGTGATGAATGGAATGGGGCGCGGACTCTTCGCCTCCCTGATCGTGGGGTTGATCCTGAGGCAGGCGGGCGCCTACCTCTCAGTTCCCCTGCTGACGAAACTCGGCAGTGCGGCGCAGATCCTCATGGGACCGGCTATCGCGGCCAGCATCGCGTGCAGCGTCTCGGCCCCGCCCCTGGCGGTCTTCTCCTCTCTGGCGGTCGGCGCTGTCGGGGCTGGGGCCTTTGCCGGCCCTGCGCCCGTGCCCGGCGAGCCCGTAGGGGCCGCCGTCGCGGCTCTCGTCGGGGTCCTGTGCGGCAAGATCGCGCAGGGAAAAGGCGGCAAGGGGCTCGACATCCTGTTGATCCCTCTCGCCACGATCGTCGGCGGCGGACTCGCGGCCGTGACCTGCGCGCCCTGGATTGCGAGAGGAATGAACGCCGTCGGGGATCTCGTCAACCTGACGACGACCCTGCAGCCGCTGCCGATGGGCATCGCCGTCTCCGTCATCATGGGGATGATCCTCACGCTGCCGATCAGCAGCGCCGCCCTGGCGATCTCATTGGGGCTCTCGGGGCTCGCCGCCGGGGCCTCCACGGTGGGGTGCAGCGCGCAGATGGTCGGGTTCGCGGTCATGAGCTTCCGGGAGAACGGGATCGGGGGCCTGATCGCCCAGGGGCTGGGCACGTCCATGATTCAGGTGCCGAACATCATGCGCAACCCCTGGATATGGGTTCCGCCGACCCTCGCCTCGGCCGTCCTGGGCCCCCTCGCGACGCTGCTTTTCCGGATGAAGAACAACAGCGTCGGCGCGGGGATGGGGACGAGCGGCCTGGTGGGGCAGATCGGCACGTTCACCGTGATGGGCGAGTCCGCCTGGCCCGGCGTGATCCTGCTGCATTTCGTCCTCCCCGCCCTGCTCACCTGGTTCTTCGCCAGGATTCTCGAGGGCCGGGGGTTGGTCCAGCCGGGGGATATGACACTGGACAGGGAGGCGTGACGCCGCGCTATTCCGCCGCTTTGGCCGTGCCCTTCAGGCGCTTTTCGAGGCCCTTGAGAACGATCAGGCCAAGGAGGGCGCCCGGAACGCTGCTGGTGAGAAACGCGGCCGAGAGGGTGACGAACATCCCTCCCACCGCCCCGGGGGATACGATCAGGGCCGCTGTGAAGGCGCCCAGCGTCCCCGTGGCGCAGGGCTCCGCGAGGGCCGCCCAGGCCCTGACCCTCTGCCCGCGCAGAACCGTGCGGGCAGTCACCCCCACGGCCAATGCCCCGAAAAGGCTTCCGGGAAAGGCAAGGATCGTCCCCATGCCCGTCGCATAGCGGACGAGGCTGGCGACGAACGCGCTGCCCACAGCCCACCAGGGCCCCAGCAGGACCCCGGCCACGGCGTTGAGCGTGTGCTGAAATGGAAAACATCGCGAGGGGCCGACGGGAAACGAGAAGGGCGCGAGCAGGAAGGCCGCCGCCGCGAGGAGCGCGGCCAAGAGCATGGCCCTCAGATGTGCTCTCGGAACCACAGGTTTTTGCCCTTCGAAGGATTCGCGCATCGAAGGACGCCTCCTTTCTGCATCTCGTATCTTCACTGCATCATCGTCGACTCGGCGCCTCGTCCCCCGTCCTATCCCTTCATCAGGCCCTTACCGGCGTTCCAGGCGGTGCCGACCTTCTCCCCGATCCGGCAACAGCCGTTCCGGAACGGGGCGGGACCGAGGGGGCTCTTCGGACCTCAGTCCAACTTCACGGCCGTTCCGCTGCACGTCACCATCAACATGTCGTTGTTCGCGCCCAGCACCTCATAGTCCATCTTGACCCCCACCACCGCGTCGGCCCCCAGTGCGGACGCCCGCTGCCCCATCTCGACCAGGCTCTCCGTCCGGGCACGGGTCAGCTCCTCCTCGTAGCCCTTGGAACGCCCCCCAAAGACGTTACGCAGCGCCGCCCCGATATCCTTCAGAAAATTGACCCCGGCGACCACCTCGCCAAACACGATGCCCCGATACTCCCTGATGGTGCGCCCCTCGACGCTGGGAGTCGTCGTCACGATCATGCTGCAAAACCTCCCTTTCCTGCTATGTTTTTCCAAGCAAGGGGGAACGGACTCGGAAGCATGGACTCCGCACGTCCCCTCTCATTTCCTCCCCCCGTACATTCGTGCTTTGTACGAGGGGGCTCTCCAGGATTATTGTAGGCCCTCGGGGGGACGGGGGCAAGCGCAACTCGGCCATCCGGGTTTAAAGGCCCCCGGTTTTCCCACGGACGGCAAAACGGCCTTGGGCCTATCGCTCGTATTCTGCGAAAGAGCCCTATCGCCGGGCGGCGGCGATATGCGGAAAATTGTTGACTGAAAGAGGGTTTTGCCCTAAAGTTAATCTTGAAATCAGAAGCGTGCGGATAAGTACGGCACGGCGATGCGGGCAGGCCTTTTTGTCGCCCGGCTGCCTTCGTTTTTGAAACGTCGGGCGGGCCCGCAGAAAAATGGAGGGGAAGAGATGAGAAAGTCGTTTTTGCTCGCCGCGGTCCTTTTGGGGCTGCTGACAGCTCCAGGGGGAGCCCTTGCCGCCCCCTGCGTCGAGGGCGAGGCGCTGGTGGTCTTCAAAAAGGCGCCCGGTGCCGTCGTTACGGCGGCGTCCGTGGAACGCGGGGCGGAATCGTTTCGGCTGGCTGCGCTGGCGGCGGCCTCCGGAGCACGGGTGGCCCAGGCCTATGGGGCCCTGTCCGAGGCCGGCGACGGCGTCTTCGCGCTGGTCCGTTCCGAGACCGGGACAGCGGAGCAGCTGGTGGAGGCTCTGAGGGCGAGGACCGACGTGCTCGCGGCATCTCAGAACTACATCACCCGGGCCATGCAGGATCCCGACGATCCCCGATACGCCTCGGGAGAGCTCTGGGGACTCTCGGCCATCCGCGCCCCCGAGGCGTGGGACGTCGCGACGGGCAGCACGGACGTGTACGTCGCGGTGGCGGATACGGGTATCTACGCCGCCCACGAGGACCTTCAAGCAAACCTGGATACGAGGCTCAGCCGCAACTTCACGCGAATCAATGAAAAAACGCCCGCGGTCCCCTCGGACTATGCTGACGCCCACGGGCACGGAACACACGTTGCGGGGACGATCGGGGCCGTGGGGAACAACGGCCTGGGCGTCACGGGGGTGAACTGGACGACGCGGCTGATCGCGCTGCGGATCCTGGGCGCGGACGGGTCCGGCCCGACCTCCTGGACCGTGGATGCCCTCAACTACCTGATCTCCCTCCTTCGCAGCAATTCGCAGATGAAGGTCGCCGCGGTCAACCTCTCCTTGGGAGGATACGCATCCATCCCCCCGGCGAGAGCACAAGCAATTCTTCCAATATGGCGCGCTTACAAGATCCTGGACGACATGGACCGGACGGTGATCGTCGTCGCGGCGGGAAACGAGGGCCTGGAGGTGGGGAAGCCCGCGCCCTACGATGACCCCGGAGATCCCGCCAATCCCGAATTTAAGAAAGGAGACTATTGCTATCCCGCGTCCTTCACCGGGCTGAAAAACATGATCGTCGTCGGGGCCGTGTCGGCGGACGCTACTGCGGCGGACTTCTCGAACTGGAGCCCGACGGCGGTGCACTTGGCGGCCCCGGGCGTGCGCATCCTCAGCACGATAACGCCGCAGCCCAAGGGAGCTATCTATGCTCATTTAGATGGCACGTCCATGGCGACCCCGCACGTTGCCGGGGCCGCGGCGCTGCTGGCGAGCCGCTACCCGAACGCCACGGCGTCCCAGATAAAGGAGGCCCTGCTGAAGGGAGCGGACGGCAATCGAAACCCAGTGGCGACGGCGCCGACGAACGGGAGTGGCGCCAAGCTCTCCCAGTACGGCTACCTGGACGTGAAGAAAGCGCTGGACATCCTAGAGACGACGAGCCCCGACCTTGGGCCTCAGCCTCAGCCCCAGCCTCAGCCCCAGCCCAATCCCGAGCCGCAGCCTGGTCCGGGGGATTCAACATCGGGCGACATTGTTGTCCCGACGACCCCCAGCCAATGGACGATCGTTCGCGGGATCCCCGACGCTTGGGGAAACACCCCTGTGGCGATCCGCGTCTCCCTTTCGACGAAAAAGAGATTGATCTCAGCGTCCATAGAGGCCAGAGGGCTGGACTACCGCAGGGTCACGATCCTGGAGAACGGGAGGACCTCCTCCGCGGCGGCGGCGCTTTCCGCAGCTTCAGCTTCTCTGAACTACACGCTGCAGATCACGGGCATGGTCGCCAGGGTAAATCTGGTTACGGCCGTCATTGAGGCGCTGAACTGCCGGCTGGAGGGAGACGCCGCGGACAAGAGGCTTCCGCTGGGAGCAACGGGCATCCCTCTGAGTGGGATGACGGACCGGACTCCGCCCCTGACCGACCCCAACCCCGGACAAAAATCAAAATCGGGCGGCGGCGGCTGCAACGGCGGATTCCTCGCCTTGGGCCTACTGACATTCGCGTTCCTCCCGAACCGGAAACGCTGACCCCCATTCCTGCGTTTCCCTATAAAAGTACGAGCGGCCCTCAACTGGGGCCGCTCGTACTTTTATAGGGAAACGCAGTTCCTCGATGTTGCCGGACCTCTGAATTTGACATAATGGCTCATT
>NZ_CAUUWA010000035.1 GCF_963548695.1 uncultured Fretibacterium sp. | reverse complement strand
GACAGCCCCAGAACTGCCCGTGTATCGATCAGACGCATGGTCCATCCTCCCGTCCTGCGTTAATTACGAAAATTCCCCAACGCATTATAGCTCACGGCCCGCAAAATGGGCGAACGCGGCGGGGCCTATGGGGAGGATACGCACTTTTACCCCGTTCCCATGGGTTGGGCTTATGTTACAATGCCATACCGTATGAGCGATAAGGCTCATGTGCCCGTGAAAATCCGAAGAATGGGACAGGAAGCGGAGAACGCTTGGGGAGGAAGAGGACGTGAAGGGATTTTTCTCGAAGAAGTTGGCGCTGGGATTGGCTTTGGTGGTTCTTGTGGGGGTGGCCCTGGCTTGGGCCGCGCAGACGCAGACTCAGCCGGAGCAGATGCAGTCGGAAATGAAGGACGCTCCGAAGACCGACCCGGAGAGGGTCCTTGCGAAGGTCTCTGACCGGGAGATTCGAGAGAAGGATATCGACCAGGTCATTCGGATGATGGGCCCTCAGGGCGCCATGATGTACGATAACCCGCAGGGCCGCAGGGCCGTGCTGGATGAGCTCGTCTCCATGCACCTCTTTGCCCTCAGGGGGGCGGAGGAGAAGCTGGATCAGACGCCGGAGTTCAAGGCGGCGCTGGAGACCTTCCGGAACCAGTCCCTGGCGCGCGCGGCGATCGACGCTTCGCTGAAGGACGTGACCGCCTCCGACGAGGACGCCAAGAAGTTCTACGACGAGCATCCCGACCAGTTCACGCAGCCCGAGCGGGTGCATGTCCGGCATATCCTGATCAGCGACGACGTAACGAGCGCCGACGCCATCGCGAAGGTTCAGGCGGACCTGAAGGCGGGAGTCTCCTTTGATGAGGTGGCGAAGAGCCGTTCGCTCTGTCCCTCCGCTGCGCAGGGCGGCGACCTGGGCGAGGTCTCCAAGGGGCAGATGGTCCCCGAGTTCGAGGCTGCGGCCTTCGCGCTCAAGGACCCCGGCGACCTCTCCGAGCCCGTCAAGACCCAGTTTGGTTGGCACATCATCCGACTGGAGGGCCGGACGCCCTCGTCCCTTGAGCCGTTCGACACGGTGAAGCCGCAGCTGCTTCAGTACCTGACCAACGAGAAGAGGAACGAGGCTTTCAAGAATGTGGTCGAGGGCCTGAAGAAGACCTATAAGGTGGAGATGCTGGTCCCCGAGGAGCCTGTGTCGGGGGACAAAGCATCGGGGGACAAGAAGTAGCGGGCTTTCGGCGCGCGGTCCGCACTGCCGTTAGGCTTGCATCGAAGTCGGGAGGCGAGTCCCTTGAAGAAAACGTTTATGGTTGCGGATATGGCTTGCCAGCACTGCGTCGGACGCATCAAGAAGGCTCTGGACGCCGCTGGTGTGACGGGTTACGAGGTCGTTCTGGAGAGCAAGGAGGTACGCGTCGAGGAGTCCCAAGCCGCGGCGGCCACGGTAGCGCTCTCGGACGCGGGCTATCCGGCTGTGCCTAAGGACTGAATTACCGGGGTCATTTCCCCGATAATTCCAGCCCTAATATGAGAGGGGTCTAGATCCCCTCTCATATTATCTTATGAAGGAGTGTTAGATATTTTCAAATTTTGATTAGAAACAGATTAGCTGGAAGAGAGCTGGTATCCTCAATAAAAAAAGAGGCGGGTCGGACCTTAACACAAGAACTATCCAGACATACCGCTTCAAGTCTCATTCGGAGAAAACGCTCGTGTTGCAGGCGTTCAAAAACCTTGTCCAGAACGCCAGACTTGTACTACCGGCTCATGCGCATGTAGATAGTATGCCAGTTTCCGAACCTTTCTGGGAGCCTTCTCCAAATCCTCGATCAGCTCGAGTATGGGCAACTGGCGAGGGCCCGCAGCTCCCCGGACACTTGGTGCTCCTTCCCCGATTCCTCAAGCAGGTGATGGCTTATCATTTAGCAACTTAAGCTTAACACTGTTTTCTCAAACAGTTCCTGTTTGGTGTTTTTTTGCCTGCGGATTTGAGCGTTTCGCATGGAATGTCGGGTGCGAGGCAAAAACGGGTGGAAGAAAGGGGGCCCATCGCTGAAGAACGCGGCTCCCTACCCACTCAAAAGGCAAGGGGGGGTAAAAAGCAAAAAAACTCCATTGTCTTTTATGATATAATACCCTGGTCTTAAAAAGGAATGTGTCGTTTGAGCCGTTAGCTCAGTTGGTAGAGCACCGGACTTTTAATCCGGGTGTCGTGGGTTCAAGTCCCACACGGCTCACCAGTCCAGTTTCAAAAGCGGTCCCATCGTCCAGAGGCCTAGGACACAGCCCTTTCAAGGCTGCGACGCGGGTTCGAATCCCGCTGGGACCGCCAGTTCAAACAATCAGAATGAGTGCCACCGACACCGGACTACGGCCGTGATACAATTCTCTCGAAAGATACGTGGGGGCTTGTCCTCCTTTCATGAAAGAGCTGCTAACCTTGACGGGGGCGGCTCTTTTTTTGTGCTTGCGCCTTATTATACGACGGAGTACGGTAAAATAGGAGCTGAAAGGAAGGTGATCGCATGACGCGTATACGAGAACTGAAGCAGGTCAAGGGGTTGACTGACGATGGCGGGGCTGAGTTCGTTTCTCGGTATCTCCCTGCGGGAAGCATTTGACCCTCAATTCCTGTAATATGACTATGAATCCGGTAGGGGGACACGAAAATCCGCGAGGATTTTACGTTTCGTCGGTCCGGTTTCGGTGTGGAACGCTCCGTAATGTCCGGAGTACGTTATCCTGACAAGAGGCTCCAGGATCTCACGTACAGTAAAGTTCTTCAGTTCCTCGTTTCCGCTGCACGTATTTCGGATGTGGCAGATGAATATCAGGGCCAGAAACTGCAAAAAGAGCCGGGTATCCATCACTCCGGAATCGTGGACCCGCAGGCGCTTCATGTCCAACTGATTCTTCAAGTCGTCGAAACTGTTCTCTACAACGTCTTTAGTCCGATACACACGAAGCGCTTCCGCCGGATCCTTGATCTTGTTCGACAGGATGCAGAAAAGGGCCGCATAACGTTCCCGGTGCTTCCGGATTTCATCCTCGTTGAACTCCACACTCCGTCCTTGTTTCGGAGTCTCCTTGACGATGAAGTACCGTGAATACCGCTCCCCTTCCGACTCGGACAGCTTCCCGGACTCGAGGTCCTTCTTGACCCGGAGGAGTCGGGATGTGAATCTATCGAACTCTTCGCCTGCCCGCACTGCGTTATAGTACAGATGAACGTAGGTCCGTCTGCCCTCCTTGCCCCATTTGTACAACTTCGTGGTCATGTACAGCGGTGCTGCATTCTCGCCGACTTCCCGATAATTCGACGGAGAGGCTATCGAATCGACACAGGATTCAATGAGCTCCTCCACCCACTTTCGCCCCGCAGGAAGCGCTATCGTGAAATGATGGCGGCGAGCCAGAAGCTCGTCGATGTTGCTCCGGCTGTAAAAGCCGCGGTCGAGTACGAAGTGCATGCGCGACGTGCCGAGAAAGTCCAGCGACTTCATGGTGTTCTTCAAGGTGGCAACATCCGATAGATTGCCCTGCATCCGCCTGTAATAGGCCGGCAGTCCGCTTTTCTATCCGAACAGCATGGCCATGTTGACCTGCGGCAGCGGCTCTCGGTCCCGGTTGTAGCCGTGTCTCACGAACTCGTTGCCCTGCGAGTAGGAGGATATTGATGTGATATCGTAACACAGATAGTCGTCCTCGGTCATCTTTTGAAGCCACAGGGCCAGAAAACGCTGCCGGTCATCCTCCGTGATGGAACGCAGCAATTCGGTGACCCGCTGACTCGCAATCGGCTCCCCGAAGGGATGCAGATGAGAGGCGCTCCATGCTTCGCACCGGGATAGGGGGAGTCCCTTTGAGCCCCTGAGGGGACACCCTAAGAAACTCTGAGGGGGACAAGAGTACTCACGGAATGAGTGCCCTAAGAAATTCTGAGGGAATTTGAGGTCCGTCGTGAAACGCGACGCACTGGGCGACCTGGTACAAAAAGAACTTGTATCAGGGCCAAGGAGGGGCCATATTGTGGGGCTCAGTGCGGGAACTTATTGAATCAAAGGATATCTTGTCCGAACTCGTGACCGTCGATCAGCTCAGAAACGGCTTCGCAGAACTGCCGAAACTCCAACCCCGGTTTTCCTGTCCCGTGCGGCGGCAATTCATCTATCGGGCCTTTGGTATCTATTGCCCGATCAGGGTAGACGATCTGGATATTCCACGAAGGCGGCATCCAATCAAGCACATCTTCATCCTCCCCATCTATGGGGCGGGATTCCCACTCAAACACCCCCAGGGCGTCAATGCGTTCTCTGAAACGACGCCAAGCATCCTCAGAGGGAGCAGGATATTCAGTAGTGCCTTTTGCCTGCCGGAAATACCTGATTATAGGAGAAGCATCCTCCCCATCCCCCCAAAAAGCTGCATCTTCAACCGGGGCATATTCAAGACTTTCAAAATCTTGGAGGTTCCCGAACGCATTGTTCAGCAAAAAACAAAGATAGACCCGTTCCGGTTTGTGGTTCTCCATCTCCTACCCCCTCCTCCCCGGTCAAAAGATCGCCGGGATACCGGCCTGCTTGCACAGGGCGTTTGCTGTGATGCGGTCGAAGGTCGCGTGACGCTTGATCGGGAGCATCTTGCCCCTGCCGTTGCTGTAGATGCTGTGATTGCCGCCCTCCCGCTGCAGAAAAAATCCGTATTGCTCCAAGTGCCTCACGAGATCGCGCCGGTTAACCGACATGCGACGTCCCTTCTGTGACCACAGGGAGAGGCTCGAAGAGGACCTGTGTCTGCGGTGGGACCTGCCCTGTCTCCAGATACGCCCTTGTCATCTCCTGGGCGGCGTCTATCAGCATGGCCCGGCACTCCTCCAAGGTGCCCCCCTCCGTGATGACCTCCGGCCATTCGAGGAGCTGCCCCATATAGCCTGCCTCTATCTTCGTGTAGCAAGCCGTATAGGTCGCCACCCCCTACCCCTCCTCCCCCTTGGCCGCGGACACCGCCGCATCGACCTCAACAGTGTTCTGGGTTCGCGCAACGGCCTCCCTTATTGCGTCAAAGGGAACTTGATACAAGATTGCCATCTTTTCAGCGACCCCCATTGGAACATCGTTTGCCCCGTTTTCATACCGCGCCAATGTCGTAACCCCAACATGTAATCTCACTGCTGCCTCGTTGCGCGAGAGATAAGCATTTGCCCTTAGGGAGGCTAACGGAGTGCGGTCTGCTTCCGTCCATCTTGGCATTATCGTTCCTCCTCTCCATTTTATTATAATCCTTTTTTGATATATCGTTTTAGGTGTTTGCGCGGATAATGACAATCCAAATTTGGGTTATGATATCACTATCAACCAAGTCAAGGCAACTTGACAAGGCGCGGCCCAGGGAACGGGCAGGGAGGTCCCCCCAAAAAACCGGGGAGCGGGAGTCGGGAGCGTGCGGCGCGAGGAGAGGCGGGGAACGCGAGGAGTCGGGGGGCGAGACCGAGGCCGAGCGGGACAAAATCAAAGGAGAGGATCGGGATGGAAAAGCGGTTTGTGATGGTGTCGAAAACCGGACCTTAGTCAAGAAAACGGACAGACTAAGTGAAGGGATCATGATAGTGTTTTTTTTAACATGTCCTCCTTTTTCTTGGGCGACAGGTTGCTATTGGCGGCGTGAGGCCGCTTTGGATTATAAAACCCCTCGATGTACACAAAAGCGGAACGCGTCAGTTCCTCCTGGTTTTGAAAATCTCCCCTGCAGGATCTTTCTGCTTGCCCTTCCGAATCCCTTCCTGCGATTTTGGGCAGGGATAATTCTCTTGACACTGATTGCGAAATACAGTTATAATGAAAAAGTTAGAATCCGTGCGGAGAAGTGGCCGAGTGGTCGAAGGCGGTTGACTCGAAATCAACTGAGCGGCTTGCCGTTCCGTGAGTTCGAATCTCACCTTCTCCGCCATTTTTATTTTCAAGAAAGTCTGACCAAATCCAAAACCCCGCTCGTAAGCGGGGTTTTATCCTTCCTACCGTCTGACGACATTCACCAGCCGGGTTGAGGAGAGGTGATGCAAATCTTGATGGACTTTTAATCCGGGTGTCGTGGGTTCAAGTCCCACACGGCTCACCACTCCAGTTTCAAAAGCGGTCTCATCGTCCAGAGACCCAGGGCACAGCCCTTTCAAGGCTGCGACGCGGGTTCGAATCCTGCTGGGACCGCCAGTTCAAAAGGGCGCAACCGAAACTGGACTACAGATGTAATACAATTCTCCCGGAGATATGCTGGGACCTGTCCTCCTTTCATGAAAGAGCTGCTGACCTTGGTGAGGATCGGCGCTGCCGATGAGGATTGCCCCGCAGGGGACGGATTCCTCCGTTCTCACTAAGCGTTGACCTTTGGAAGCCGCCCCGTGGCTCTTGGCGATGCGGGTCGGCTTTCGATTTGTCCGCCGGCGAGGTAAAATGAAAACGAGGCAGGCCGGCAGTCCTTGGAGGGACGCCTGCCTCCGGCTCCCTTGGAGTCCGAGGGAGAGAGAGTTGGTGCCACTTTTGCGTTGTCTGAGATCATGAGGCCCTGACTGGCGTACTTTCAGGATAAGGAGTGGTGTGACATGGCGGAGAAGTTCATCTACAACTTGAAGGAGGGCAAGGGCGACCAGAAGCTGCTTTTGGGGGGCAAGGGAGCCAACCTCTGCCAGATGGTGCAGAGCGGGCTTCCCGTCCCGCCCGGGTTCATCCTCACGACGGAGGTCTGTCGCAGGTACATGCAGGACCCCGGGATCATGGATACGGTCTGGGATGGGGTCAAAGAGGCCGTCAAAGCGCTGGAGAAGGAGACGGGCAAAGGCTTCGGCGACGGGAAAAACCCGCTTCTGGTTTCGGTGCGCTCCGGCGCGCCCATCTCCATGCCGGGGATGATGGAGACGATATTGAACCTGGGATTGAACGACGCGACCGTCGAGGGGCTGGCCTCCGTGTCCGGAAACCGGCGTTTCGCCTTCGACAGCTACCGCCGTTTCATCCAGATGTTCGGCAACGTCGTGGACGAGGTGAACGCCGACCGGTTCGAGTCCGCGCTCGCGGCCTGCCGGAATGGGCTTGGGGTCTCCCAGGACTTCGAGATCCCGGCTGAGGCGCTGGAGAAGCTGGTGGCCGAGTACAGGAAGATCTATAAGGAGGAGACGGGCAAGGACTTCCCGACCGACCCGTGGGAGCAGCTTCGCAGGGCCATCGAGGCCGTGTTCAGGAGCTGGAACATCCCGCGCGCCGTGACCTACCGGAAGATCAACAGGATTTCCGACGACCTGGGGACGGCGGTCAACGTCATATCCATGATCTTCGGCAACCTGGGTGACGACTGCGGAACGGGCGTCTGCTTCACCCGAAACCCGTCCGACGGCGAGAACAAGCTGTACGGCGAGTTCCTCATCAACGCTCAGGGCGAGGACGTCGTGGCGGGCATCCGCACCCCCATGCCCATAAGCCAGCTGGAGAGCGCCATGCCCGATATCTACAGGGAGCTTTGCCGGCTGACGAAGCAGCTGGAGAATGCCTACAAGGACATGCAGGACATCGAGTTCACCATCGAGCGCGGCAGGCTCTTCCTGCTCCAGACCCGCACGGGCAAGAGGACGGCGGCGGCGGCGGTGAAGATTGCCATGGACATGGTGAACGAGGGGCTGATCGATACCGCGACGGCGGTGACGCGCGTGACCCCCGAGCAGGTGGAGCAGCTGCTGCACCGCCAGGTGGACAAGAACGCGCCTCAGGAGCTGCTTGCCGCCGGCCTGCCCGCGTCGCCGGGCGCCGGGGTCGGGATGCTGGTCTTCACGGCGGACGAGGCGGAGGATTTGGCGCATCAGGGAAAGTCCGTCATCCTGGCGCGCCCCGAGACCTGCCCGGACGACATCCACGGTCTCTTTGCGGCCGCCGCCGTCGTGACGAGCCGCGGCGGCATGACCAGCCACGCGGCGGTCGTGGCGCGCGGCATGGGCAAGCCGGCGGTCTGCGGCTGCGAGGAGATGACCATTGACCTGGAGTCCGAGACCTTGACGAGCCGCGGCAGGATCCTGAAGAAGGGGGACTTCGTGACGGTGGACGGCTCCTCGGGCCGCGTGCTCGCAGGGCAGGTGCCGCTGACCGATGCGACCTTCTCGGAGGACTTCAAGAGGCTGCTCGGCTGGGCGGACGAGGCGGCCGGACAGGAGGTCTGGGCCAACGCGGACACGCCGGAGGATGCAAGGCGCGCCCGCGAGTTCGGGGCCAGGGGCATCGGCCTCTGCCGCACGGAACACATGTTCATGGCGACCGACCGCCTGCCCGTGATGCAGCGGCTGGTGGTGGCCGAGTCCCTCGAGGAACGCGTCGCGGCGCTGGACAAGCTGAAGGTGATGCAGAAGGACGATTTCGTCGGGATCTTCAGGGCGATGGATGGGTACCCCGTCATCGTCCGGCTGCTCGACCCGCCACTGCACGAATTCCTTCCCAAGGAGCCGGCCCTGCTGGAGGCGCTGGGCGAGCTGGAGAAGAAGGGGGCCGCCTCCTCCCCGGAGGCCGAGAAGCTGCGTCGGACCCTGAACAAGGCGTATCAGCTGCACGAGGCCAACCCGATGCTGGGGTTCCGCGGCTGCCGTCTGGGGATGGTCTACCCCGAGATCTACGAGATGCAGATTAACTCTATCTTCGAGGCCGTGGCGGAGCTGACGAAGGCAGGCGTCAAGGTGAGGCCGGAGGTCATGATCCCGCTGGTGGGGACACGGGCGGAGATGAAGTTCTTCCGCGAGATGGCCGACCGCATCGCGGGCGAGGTCATGAAGGCCTCCGGGACGGACTTCACCTACCTCGTCGGGACGATGATCGAGGTGCCGCGCGCGGCCATGGTGGCCGACCAGCTGGCCGAGTACGCGCAGTTCTTCAGCTTCGGGACGAACGACCTGACGCAGACGACCTTCGGATACTCGCGCGACGACGCCGAGGGGAAATTCCTGTTCCAGTACGTCGAGAAGGGTGTGTTCAAGGAAAATCCCTTCAGCGAGCTGGACCGGGACGGCGTCGGCGGCCTGATGCGCATAGCGGTGGAAAAGGGCCGGGGCGTCGTTCCCAAGCTCTCGGTGGGTATCTGCGGCGAGCACGGCGGCAACCCCTCCTCCATCGCCTTCTGCTGCTCCCTCGGTATGAACTATGTCAGCTGCTCACCCTTCCGCGTGCCCGTGGCGCGCGTGGCCGCAGCCCATGCGGCGCTGGGGACCTTGAAATAGGCGAACAAGCGGCTGATGGCGCTCAACGCTTCACGTCCTTAATGATTGGGCCGGCCCTGATGGGACCGGCCTTTTGCATAACGCTGTGTCCGTGCGCCTTGGGTTATGGCATCCCCCTCCCCACACGGGCAGGCAAATTCTGCGGAGGGGATTGATGGTGTCATGATATCCTTAATAAATATCATGATATTTTAAAATGATTATCGATATTGAAAGACTTCTCATTTCTATATCTGTATTTATCTTTGTTTTTGATTTTTCCCCTTATTGTCGAATCCCGCTTGCGTTTTGGCCCCGCCGGGGCTAGAGTGTGCGTGACGTGCCGGCGCGTCTTTCCCGATAAGTCATTTTTTTCTCCCGATAGGTCATGGGCCTCGGACAGGATGCTCCGTAAAATGGGCCTTGATGAAAGTGGGCCTTGATGGAGTCGGATGGAGCACGTCCTTCTTATGATGGGGACGTCCTTTCCGGGGGGCTGTTCGATTTGAAAGGGTGAGCACGAATGCGTGATAGGAAGGTTCTGGAAATAAGCCCGACTACGCTCTGGAGCCAGCGCCGCTCTCAAGCGGGGCGAATGGAAAAGATGGAAAAGGCGGTCCTTGCCGCGTTCCTGTCTCTTAGCCTTGTGCTGGGAAATGTTTGTGGCGCGGATGCCGCGCCGGCAGGGCCCGGAGCGGACCGTCCGGCGCCCGTAGATCTTTTCGTGGCGGAGGAGCGGGAGGTGGAGCTGGACCGCGAATATATAGGGCAGGTGGAGCCCATCCAGTCCGTCGAACTCCATCCTCAGGTGTCCGCCGTCATCGAAAGCGTCGAGTTTCGAGAAGGAGGGAGTGTGAAAAAAGGAGAGGCGCTTTTTACCCTGGATGGGCGCACCTATTCCGCCGCCGCGGAACTGCGCCGGGCGGAGCTCGATCAGGCCCGCGCCGACGACGACCGGGCCCGGCGTTTCCTGAAACGGATGGAGGCCGCCGATAAACGCTCCGTCACAGCGTCGGCCCTCGACGAGGCGCGTTGTGCGGCGCTCGACGCCGGGGCCAGGGTACGGAGGGCGAGGGCGGCGCTGAAAATGGCGGAACTCGACCTGCAGCACACGCGGGTCCGCTCGCCCATCGACGGCCGCATCGGGGCGGCCCTGGCCACCCGAGGCAGTTATGTGACCCCGACGACGCCGCTGGCCCGCGTGGTGCAGGTAGACCCTATCCGCGTGTCCTTTGCCGTCTCCGATCGGGAGTACCTTGCCGAGCGGTCCCTCTTTACCGACGGCCGCGGCGCTTTGTCCGTTCGGGCCGTCCTTCCGGGCGGGGTGGAGCTCCCGGCCTCGGGGCATCCGGATTTCGTCGACAATAGGATGAATCCCGGGACCGGGGCTATCCTCGTGAAGTATCGCTTCGATAATCCCGACGGCACGTTGGTGCCGGGTGGCCTGGTCATGCTCAGGGTACGGCTCTTGCTGGGGCGGCTTCTGCTTGTTCCGCAGGAGAGCGTCGTTGCTGGCCAGGATGGGGATTTTGTCTGGCTCGTCGGCGACGGGGAGACGGTCTCTCCCCGCCCCATTGTCACGGGGCGGACCGCGGGCGGCCTGGTCGAGGTCGTGAAAGGGCTGGCCTCGGGAGACCGCATCGTGCACCGGGGACTTCAGCGTGTGCGGCCCGGCGGCGTCGTGACGGCGACGAATCCACCGAGGGGACGCTGAGGCCGCCATGATCTCGAATTTCTTCATCGACCGTCCCCGGTTCGCAGTTGTCCTCTCCCTCCTCATGTCCGTCGTCGGCCTGCTGGCGCTCTTCTCGCTTCCCGTCTCCCAATACCCCGAGATTGCGCCGCCGACGATACGCGTCACGGCCGTCTATCCGGGCGCCTCGGCCCGTGTCGTCGCCGATACGGTGGGGGCGCCGCTGGAAAAGGCCGTCAACGGTGTCGAGGGCATGATGTATCTGTCGTCGTCGGCATCGGACTCCGGGTCGTACATCCTGACCGTGACCTTCGAACTCGGGACCGATCCGGACATGGCGCTGGTGCGGGTGCAGAATCGGATGCAGCTTGCGCTGCCCCAGCTTCCCGCCGAGGTGGTGGCCCGCGGGCTCTCGGCCTCCTCCATGGCCATGTCGCCCATCGCTCAGCTGAGCCTGGTCTCCCCCGGGGGGACCCACAGTTTGCTGGAGCTCAACGACTACATGAAGAACAACGTCAAGGACGCCATCGACCGGATTGACGGCGTCGGGGATACGTTCCTCATCGGCTCGGGCCGGAGCCTCCGGATCTGGCTGAACCCGGATCGAATCGCCAACCTGGGGCTCTCGCCGGACGACGTGGTGGCTTCGATACGCAGCCAGAACCGTCAGGCGGCCCTCGGGGCCGTGGGGCGGGCGCCGGATAACGAGGAAACCCCGATGGCCTATTCTCTCGAGGCCAAGGGACGTCTCGTGGACGTCGAGGATTTCCGGAACGTGGTGGTGCACACGGCGCCTGATGGCAGCCGGGTCACCCTGGGGCAGATCGCACGCATCGAGGTCGGGGCCGAGGGGTATGGTCTCGAGGGATACGTGAACGGCGCTCCGTCGTCAAGCCTGAAGATCAGCCAGTCGCCGGGGTCCAATGCCTTCGACGTCATGAAGGCCATCAGGGCCCGGATCGCCCGGCTGGAACGGGACTTCCCCGACGACATGGAGATGGACGTCGTCTACGACGCCACGGCCTTCGTCAGGGCGTCTCTGAAGGAGATCGTCGCGACCCTGGTGCTCACCTGCCTGCTGGTGGCGGTCGTCTGCTATCTGTTCCTCCAGAGCTGGAGGACGACCTTTGTGCCCGTGGCGGCCATTCCCGTCTCCGTCCTGTTCGCCCTCGCCGGGCTGTCGGTGCTCGGGTACAGCCTCAACATCCTCACGCTGTTCGGATTCATCCTGGTGATCGGCACGGTGGTGGACGACGCCATCCTCGTAGTGGAACGGGTGCAGTTCATCATGAAGCGGGACGGGGCCGATTCCCGGTCGGCGGCTATTCGCGCGATGGAGGACATCGCAACGCCCATGATCGCCACGACGCTGGTGTTTTTGGCCATCTTCGTGCCCGTGGCCTTCATGAAGGGGATGACCGGCATCATCTATCGTCAGTTTGCCGTCACCATCGCCCTGGCCGTCCTGTCCTCGCTGGCTGTTGCCCTGACACTCAGCCCCGTGATGTGCGCCTCCCTGATCACCGACGCCGTCCCGGCGGCCGGAGGACCTCTGGCCTGGCTCAACCGCCTCCTGGAGCGGACCCGCTCGGGATATGTGAGGGGCGCTATCCGGATAGCCCGCCGCTCCGTCGCGACGCTCTCGCTGTTCCTCCTGGCGGTAGGGGTGGGATGGCTCCTGCTGGGCAGGCTGCCCCTGTCCTTTCTTCCCGACGAGGACCAGGGCTGTGCCTTTCTCGTGGCCCAGCTGCCCGAGGGGGCCAACAGGGGCCGGACGGCCCCCCTGATCGAACGGTTGTGCCGGCAGGTCGAAAAGATCCCCGGCGTCCGATGGGTTTTGGGCTTTCCGGGCAATAACTTCATCGGTGGCTTCGGGACGGACGAAGGGGTCGGCTCCATCTGGGTGACGCTGAAGGATTGGTCGGAGCGCTACGCGCAGGAGGGACAGGACCTGAGCTCCATCATGGCGAAACTTCGGGGTATTGCTGTATCGGTCCCGGAGGCCCGGGTCATGGTGTTCACGCTGCCGCCCATCATCGGCGTCAGCCTAAGCGGCGGGCTCGACTTCCGCCTCCAGTCGCACCGTGAGTTCGACCCGGCCGAGCTGCATCGGGTGCTGCAGGAGTTTCAGGGACGGATCGCCCGATGCCCCGAGGCGCTGTTCAGCTACAGCTCCTACACCGCCGACGTGCCCCGCATACGTCTCCACATCGACCGGGCCAAGGCGGAAAGGCTGGATGTTCCGGTGTCGTCGATCTTTTCGACGCTCCAGTGCTATTTCGGTTCCTACTACGTCAACGACGTCAACTGGGAGGGGCAGACGAACAAGGTGCTTCTGGCGGCGGACGGACCGTTCCGGCAGAGCGCCGACTCGATGGGGGGAATACGCGTCCGGAGCCGATCGGGGGCGCAGGTGCCGCTTGGCTCCCTGGCGGCGGTGGAAAAGACCCTGGGGCCGCGAGGGGTGGATCGCTACAATCTCTACCCCGCCGCAGCCCTCACCGTCGGGCTCCGCCCCGGCGTCAGCACCGGGCGGGGGATGGCCCTTCTGGAGGAATTGGCGAAGACCCTGCCCGAGGGGTACGGCTACGAATGGTCCGGCATGAGCTTTCAGGAGGAACGGACCGAAAAGTCCGGCGAGCTCTCCCGGGTGCTGATGCTGGCCCTGCTCTTCGGCTACCTCTTCCTGGTGGCTCAGTACGAGAGCTGGACCCTGCCCTTGTCGGTTCTCCTGTCCCTGGCGGCGGCCTTCGCCGGAGCGCTGGCGGGGATTGCGGTCATGAAGCTGTCCCTGAGCGTCTACGCTCAGCTGGGGATTCTTCTGCTGGTCGGACTGGCCTCGAAGAACGCCATCCTCATCGTGGAGTTCGCCAGGGAGCTCAGGGAGCGCAGGGGGATGCCGATCCTCGACGCGGCCTCTCAGGCCGCCCATGAACGCTACCGTGCCGTTTTGATGACGGCCCTGACCTGCGTGTTCGGCATTCTGCCCATGCTCTTTGCGTCGGGCGCCTCCTCGGCCAGCCGGAAGGCCGTCGGCAGCGTGATGGTGTTTGGGATGACCGCCGCTACGCTGCTGGGCCTTTTCCTGATTCCCGGCCTGTTCGTCCTGTTGGAGAGGATTTCGGGGGGACTGGCCGCGATGCGGGGCAGTCGCCGACGGACCGATGAAAATGAGGTGAACTCTACGATATGAGCATGAGCGAAAAAAATTTCCTGTCCCGGGCGCTTGCCGCGGGAGCGCTGCTTGTTTTCCTCTGTTCGCCGGGGCATGCTGCACGGAATGTCCCGGGCGCCGGGAGAGAGAAAGAAAAATGGCTGGATCTGGTGGTGCGATACCCTCTGACGACGCCGCTTTCGGAGGACGTCCGTCCCTCTGCGGCGATGTTGGCCCGTTGGTGGGACGTGCTGGACGATAGACTCCTGACGGAGCTCGTGGAACGGGCTCTGAGACACAACAAGGATATGGATGCCGCGCTTGCGCGGGTACGCGAGGCGCGGGCGGTCCTGGGCATCGCCGATGCCGCGCTTGCGCCGTCCGTCAATCTGGCTGGAGAGGCCCGGAGAAGTCGAAGGGCTGACAACGCGGGAGGGGCGGGGGAGCGGGATTGGTACCGTTTGGGATTCGATGCCTCCTGGGAGATCGACCTATTCGGCCGGCTCCGCAGCGGCGCGTCGGCCCGACGCGCCGACTTGGAGGCCCATGTTGCGGGGCTGCAGAACGTCTGGGCCTCCCTGGCTGCCGAGGTCGCCTTGAATTACGTGGACTATCGTGCTCTTCGGGCCCGGATCGCCGTGGCGGAGCGAAATGTCCTGCGCCAGGAGGAGACCCTCCGGCTCGTCGCGTCGCGCCGGGCGGCCGGGTTGAGCGACGAGCTGGCGGAGCAGCAGGCGAGGTACGGGCTGGAGTCATCCAGGGCAGGAATTCCGCCCCTGAGAGCGGCTCTGGAGGCGCGGAGCAACGCCCTGTCCATTCTCGCGGGGGAGGTCCCCGGCTCCCTTAACGGAATGCTGTCCGATCCGGCTCCGGTCCCCTGCCCGAAGGATGCCTCTCTGGCTGGCATCCCGGCCGAGGCGTTGCGCCAACGTCCCGATATCCGCGAGGCGGAGCGCCGGATGGCGGCACAAAAGGCGAGAAAGAAGGGGGCCGTTGCGGAGCTCGCGCCCCGGCTGCGCCTGTCGGGGTCCGTCGGGCTCGAATCGCTGAGCTCGGGGAATCTCCTTTCGGCCGGTGCCCGGGGTTTTTCGATTGGGCCCTTGCTCCTCTCATGGCCTCTTTTCGATGCGGGGGCCCTGCGCCGGAACGTAAAAGCCCAGGGGGCGAGGGAGGAAGAACTGCTGGCGGTCTACGAGAAGACGGTCCTCAATGCCGTCGCCGAGGTGCGGAATGCCCTTTCGGACTACGGCCAGGAGAGGCAGCGCCGACGTTCTCTGGAGGAGGGGAGCTTGGCGGCCCGCCGTGCCCTGGAATTGGCCGAGGACCGCTATCGACAGGGACTGTCCGACTTCGGAGACGTTCTGGCCGCGCAGGGCGCTCTGTTGTCTCTGGAGGATGGCCTGGAGTCGAACGCTGGATCCCTGACCGCCGCCCTGATTCGCCTCTACAAGGCCCTCGGAGGCGGCTGGGCCCCATTGTCCGAGACCAATGGGGATGGCGGCGCGGGCGCCGATGCTCGGCTGTAGGGCGCGGATTGAACCTGTCGTCCAAAAGAGAACAGGGCACGGATAGCCTGTGCCGGCCTACGACCGGTATGGTATTCTGCCTGACCTGATTGCCGCGGCGGCCGGTCACCCCCGGTGCAGGGTCCGATAGCCCTTCGGCCCTATGCCGTAGGCCCTCTTGAAGAGTCCCGCGAAGTGCCCGGAATTGCCGTATCCCACCCGGGCCGCGACCTCTCCGATCGACAGGTCGGACTCCTGCAGCAGCGCAAGCGCCCGGTTCATGCGCAGGTTCTTGAGATACCCGTAGGGCGTCGTACCGTACTCCTTGCGGAAGGCCAGCTGAAAACGCGAGGCGCTCATGCGGGCGAGGCGGGCCAGTTCCCCGATGCTGGGATATGCGGCCGGGTCCTTTGCCATCGCCGCGACGACCCGTTTCAGACCCCTGCGGTCCTGCGAGTCCAAGGTCACCGCCAAGTGCGGCGCCTCGGCCCGGCGCTCGAAGTTCAGTGCGATCAACGACAGCGCCTCCAGAATCTTACCCTCCATGTAGAGGAGTTTGGCGGCTCCCTCGGCCCGGCAGTCCCGAATCTGCCGGAAGAGGAAGCGCAGCTCCGGCAGGTTGGGGCTGCGGGACAGAAAGTCCACCGCGTCTCGGGATTCGTCGTAGTCCTCCCCGTAACGGTCCCTCAGGAACCCGTCAAAATATTCCCCGGAGACCCGAATCTTGGTGAAGCACGCGGGTACGCCGGCCTCGCAGCGCACGAACACGGTGCGGCTGTCGTTGATGTGGCAGATGATTCCCTGCTCTACCCGCGTGAACCTGCGCCGGCCCACCCGGTAGGAGCTGGAGTCCGTGTCGAAGCAGCCGATCTCGAGGTATTTCTGGGCAATCCTCCAGGTGTGCTCGAAGGTCATCCTGGGGACGAAATCCGCGATGAGGACGGCGAACAGGTTGTTGAAGTCGAGGGCCCGCAAGGTCCCCTCACCGTACCCGGACGCCATGCGATAGATGCGCTCGTATGACGTCGAGCGTTCCGTGTCCGGTATGAATTGCGGCCCTCCCGGCAGCCACAAAAGGTCTTCCCGCGACGGGAAGTCGGAACTCGGATTCCTCTGCATCGCCCTCATTTCCTCCTCCGTTGAAAGTATCACAAAATAACTAATAAATATCATGATATTACAACGATATCATGATATATTCAACGTGAATGCCTTAAAAATCTGTGTTTGAAAGCGATGTCTCCTTGACTGTCGTAAGACGACGCTGGCTTGCCTTTCACGAGGGCTTGGGTTAGAGTTGCAAACGACGAACTTCAAGGTTGAAGGGGGACAAAGGTGTTGAATCAACAGCTTCTGGTTCGAGAGGTAAAACGCCGCAACAGGCTTTCCAACATCATGATCGCGTTCGGGATTCTGATGGACCTGATGCCTCAGGCAGCGGTCGTCCACATGATCGGGAACGCCCTTTCCGGGACGCTTTCCCACGGACTCATCCTGGCCGACGGAGCATTGATGTTTCTGGCCTTCTCCCTGAAAGCCGTCTGTTTCCGCACCGCGACCTGGAAGGCACATGAGGCTGCATACCGCTGTCTCACGGACCTGCGTCTGCGCATCATCGCCCACCTGAAAAAACTGCCTCTGGGTTTCTTCCAGGAACGCAGCACGGGCGACCTGGCCGGGATCATCCAGCACGACGTGGAGCAGGTCGAGGTCTTTCTCGCACATGGGCTGCCGGAGATCATGTCCGCGACGGCGCTGCCCGCTCTCATCTTTCTTGTCATGCTTTTCGTCGAATGGCGGCTGGCGCTCCTGATGATCTCCACCCTGCCGCTGATGGCGCTCACGAAAAAACTGTCCGCGCCGACGTGGGCCAGAAACATCCGGATTTATTCCAACTCCCTCAGAGCCATGCAGGAGACCTTGATGGAATACGTCGCCACGATCCCCGTCATCAAGGCTTTTTCGAAGGAGGAAACCAAGACCCGCAAGGCCCTGGATTCGGCCCAGGACTACGATTATTGGGTAAAACGGTCGATGGCCGGGGTCTCCGTGCCCATGGCCCTCATCGATGTCTTCATGGAGGGAGGGGTGGTTTTGGTGATGATCGCCGGGAGCGCCCTTCTCTCCTCAGGAGCGCTCTCCGTCTCCCGATTCATCCTTGCCGTGATCCTGGGGACGGCCTTCACCGCCTCCATCGCCAAGAGTGCGACCTTCCAGCACTACAATATCGTCTTCAATCAGGCGATGGCGAGGATAGGGTCCATACTTGGCCGTGAAGTGCCCCGGCAGACCGAAGCCGTTGCCTCTTTGGAGGGCGGGGACATCGTCGTCCGAAACCTGAGTTTTTCCTACCCCGGCAAGGGGCCGGTATTGGAGGGGATTGACCTGACCTTCCCCAAGGGGAGCAAGAACGCGCTGGTCGGGGAATCCGGCTCCGGAAAGACGACCTTGGCTTACCTGCTTATGAGATTTTGGGAGCCGCAGTCCGGGAGCATCACCGTCAATGGGGTGCCCATCTCGGACCTGCAGGAGGCAGGGCTGAACTCCATGATTGCCGTTGTCCAGCAGGAAGCTTTCCTGTTCAACAGGAGCCTGGAGGATAACATCCGAATCGGCAATCCGGACGCCACGCGGGACGAAATCGTCGCCGCGGCGAAAAAGGCCCGCATCCACGATTTCATCATGAGCCTTCCCGAGGGCTATGCCACGCCCGTCGGTGAGGCGGGCGTCAAGCTCTCCGGGGGGGAGAGACAGCGCATCGCCCTGGCCAGGACAATCCTGAAGGACGCCCCCATCCTGATCCTGGATGAGGCGACGGTCGCTGTTGACGCCGAAAACGAAACGCTCATCCAGGAGGCTCTGGAGGAGTCGAGCCGGGACAAGACCGTCATCACGATCGCCCACCACCTGTACACGATCCGCGGTGCCGACCAGATTGTTGTGATGGACGGTGGGAAAGTCGTCGGCAAGGGGACCCATGAGATGCTCTCGGACGACTGTCCGCTCTACCGAAGGATGCTGCGGGAGCAGGAGAGGGTGGATAGCTGGGAGATAAGGGAGGCAGTCCGTTGATTACGGAAATTTTAGGTCTGCTCACACCCGGAGGAAGGCGTTCCCTCGTTTTCAGCATCGCTGGATTCGTGCTCTACGCTCTGACGGGTGTCGCTATGTCTCTGCTTGTGCTGAAGATCCTTCTTGACGTCACCGGGGGATCCGCCTCGGGGCTCCCGACCCTCTGGGGACTGTTGTTTCTCTGCCTGCTGGTCAAGGGGGGAGCGAGCATCCTGGCCGACCTGCAGAAGCACTACGCGGGTTTCGACGTCGTCCTCCAGCTCCGCATGAGGATCGTCCGACGGTTGAAGACCTTCTCGCTGGGATTCTACACGAACGAGCGTCTTGGGGAGATCGGCGTCATCATTCATAAGGACGTGGACAATATGGAAATGGTGGTCGGTCACATATGGACTCGGATGGCGGCGGATTTCATCGTGTCGATCCTGCTGATCGTCCCCCTGTTTCTCCTCGATCCCATCATGGGAGCTCTGATGCTGTCCACTCTGCCTGCGGCGCTCCTGCTCCTGGGGACGGAACTCGGAAAGGGACGGCGGATCGAGGAGGAGAATGGAGACCTCCTGGCCAACATGGTCAGCCTGTTCGTCGAGTACGTCAAGGGTATTCCCCTGTTGAGGGCTTTTTCCGGGAACAGGTTTCTCGACGATGAACTGGCCGAGTCTGCCCGCGGGTTCGGACTGTGCAGCGAGCGCGCGTCGAGGTATCGGGCCGATATGCTGGCGCGGTACGCCTTCCTGTTGGACATGGCCTTTCTCGTAATGGCGATTGGAGGGATCGTCCGGTTTTGGACGGGAGCTTTGCCGGTCCTCTCCTACCTGATCTTTGTCCTCGTTGGGCGGGAGTTCTATAAGCCCTTCGGCGCGATGGAAACGCACTGGCTGAACTACCTCAAGGTTACGGACAGCTACGCCCGGATCAAGAGGTTGCTTGATGCCCCTGTGGTGAAGGAGCCCGTTCGGCCTCGGACGCCCCGCTGTTTCGACGTCTCCTTCGACCACGTGTCCTTTTCCTATGAGAGGGACGAGTTTGCCATGCGGGATATCTCCTTTACCGTCCCCGAGCGCACGATGACGGCGCTGGTCGGAGAATCCGGCTCCGGAAAGACGACCGCCATCCACCTGCTGCTGCGTTTTTGGGATGTGGCGGCAGGCGTCATACGGATCGGAGGCGTCGATATCCGGGACATGAGCTACGACGAACTTCTGGGCTCCGTCAGCATCGTCATGCAGAACGTACAGCTTTTCGCGGACAGCATCGAGGGAAACATCCGCATCGGCAAGGACGGGGCAACCAGGGACGAGGTCATCGAGGCTGCCAGAAGAGCCCGCATCCACGATTTCATCATGAGCCTTCCCGAGGGCTACGCCACGCCCGTCGGAGAGAACGGCGTGGGGCTTTCGGGTGGTCAGAAGCAACGTATCTCCATCGCTAGGGCTTTTTTGAAGGATGCCCCGATCCTGCTTCTGGATGAGATGACCAGCAATGTGGATCCCATCAACGAGGCTCAGATCCAGGAGGCCGTCTCCGAGCTTGCCGTGAACAGGACCGTCCTCGTCGTCGCCCATCATCTGAGCACCGTTCGCTCCGCAGATCAAATCCTGGTGTTTCGCGGAGGTTCCATCGTCCAGGCTGGAACTCATGAGAGTCTACTGGAGGATGCGGATGGATACTACTCCGCACTGTGGCGGAAGGCTGAAATAAGAAAGTAAGGAAGGCCTAAAAATGGATAAAAACGAGAGAATGCGTCTGATGGGGGAGGGGAACGTCACCGTGGCCCTGCTTCGACTCGGAATGCCGATGGTCGTCGGCATGCTGGTAACGGCCCTGTACAATCTGGTGGATACCTACTTCGTCTCGGGATTGGGCACCGTTTCCGTCGCCGCGGTCTCCGTGGCGTTTCCGTTCTCCCTGTTCTTCGCGGGGCTGGGGCTGACCTTCGGCGCCGGGGGGGCGTCGCTCATCTCCCGGCTGCTTGGCGCGGGGGAGAGGCGGCGGGCGGAGGCCGTGGCCTCGACGGCGCTGTTCACGGCGATCGGGGCGGGGGTTGTCGCCGGGGCTCTGTGCCTGCTTGCCGTCGTCCCGGTTCTGCGCCTCATGGGGGCGACGGAGACCGTTTTGCCCCACGCGCGCGTCTACGCGGTGCCATTCATACTCAGCGCGGTCCTCGGCGTGGGTAACGTCGCGGCCGGGAACCTGGCCGTAGCACAGGGGGCGGCCGGGACCTCGCTGGCGGCGATGACGGCCGGCGCCGTCCTGAACATGATTCTGGACCCCATCATGATTTATTCCCTGGGCATGGGGGTCCGTGGGGCGGCTGCGGCCACCCTGATCTCTCAGGCGATCACCGCTCTCCTTTACCTCCGCTTCTTCGCCGGGGCCGGAAGCTACCTGCGGCTCTCCCTCAAGAACTTCTCCCCGGACCGGAAAATCTACGGGGGGATACTGAGCATTGGGAGCTCCGTCCTGCTGCTGCAGATTTTATCCGCGCTCTCCATGAGCCTGCTCGTGAGGGCGGCAAGCGCTTATGGCGACGAGGCGGTCGCCGCGATGGGGATCGTCCTGAGGATCGTCACACTCGGCATGTTCGTCGTCTTCGGGTTCATCAAGGGGTTCCAGCCGATGGCGGGCTTCAATTACGGGGCCGGGAACCTTGCGCGCCTGAACGAGACCGTCAGGACCTGCCTCCTCCTGACCACGCTCTTCTGCCTGGCTTGGACGGCCGCGGTCCTGTGCCTCTCCGGGCCGGTTCTCTACCTCTTCAGCCGCGATGCGCGCGTCCTCGCCGTCGCCGGGCGGGCGCTCTTCGCCAACACCGTCCTGTTCTTCTCGCTGGGGCTCCAGTTCACCTACTCGACCCTGTACCTGGCCTGCGGCAAGGCCCTCAAGGGCGGTTTCCTGAGCGCGGGCCGCCAGGGGATCTTCATGATCCCGCTGCTCCTGGTCCTCCCGAACCTGTTCGGCCTGGACGGCGTGCTCTACGCCCAGGCGGGCGCCGACCTCCTGACCACCTTGGCGACCCTGGCCCTGGCCCGCAGGGGCCTGCCCTCCGTCGAGCCGCAGGCGTGCCCTGTCCCGGGACGTCCGGGGCAATAACTGGGAAGTCTTTGATGGGGACGGGCTGTAACGGACTACGACATAACGGATTATAATGGAGGATGAAGGAATTTCATCCTCTGCGAGGTGCGGAATATGGCGAACCATTATCTCTGTTTCGACGCGGGAACCCAGAGCGTCAAGGTTGCGGTCTGCGCGGCGGATGGCCGGGTGCTCGTTCGCTCGGACCGCCCCACGACCCTCTCCTGCCCCCGTCCCGGCTGGGTGGAGATGGACGCGGAAGAGTATCTTTCCCTGGCCCTGGCTGGCATGAGGGACTGCGCGGAACAGATGGCCCGGAAGGGGCTGGATCCTGCGTCCGTCCGGGCCATTATGGGGGACGGCATCATCTGCGGCGTCGTCGGGGTGGACGATGCGGGGCGGGCGGTGACGCCCTACATCAACTATCTGGACTCCAGGACCCGTGAGGACGCCGCAGCGCTGGCCTCCCTCGACCTCGACATATGGGGGCGGGAGACGGGAAACCCCGAGCCTCTCTGCCTCTTTCCCGCCCTGCACGCGCGGTGGCTCCTGGCGAACTCCGAGCCCTTCAGAATCCGGGGCCGGAAGTTCGTCCACAATGCCCCCTATATCCTGATGCACCTGGCGGGGCTGAGCGTGGAAGATGCCTTTCTGGATTGGGGCACGCTGTCCGGGTGGGGGCTGGGCTACGACGTGACGCGCAAGCACTGGTCGCAGGAGCAGTTGGACCTGTTGGGGATCGACGGCGGCCTCATGCCCCGGATCGTCCGGCCCTGGGACGTCGTCGGCTCCCTCTCGGCGGACTCGGCGGCCCAAACGGGTTTCCGGGCCGGCATCCCGGTCTGCGCCGGCGCAGGCGACACCATGCAGTCGCTGCTGGGGTGCGGCGTCTTCGCGCCGGGGCACGCCGTGGACGTCGCCGGGACCTGCTCCATGTTCTGCATCTCGACGGGCGGCATTGTGCCGGAGCTCAGCCGCAGGGGGAGCGGACTGATCTTCAACAGCGGGACGCTCTCGGACACGTATTTCTATTGGGGCTTCGTGCGGACGGGCGGTCTGGCCCTGCGCTGGTTCCGCGACAACGTCTGCGGGCGTGCGGGCGACGACGGTTTCTATGCGGAGCTCAGCGAGGGGGCGGCCCGAGTCCCCGCAGGCGCGGGGGGCGTCCGCTTCCTGCCCTGGCTGACGGGGGGACCCGCGGGGCACGAGGAGGAGCGGGGCTGCTTCCTGAACATGACGCTGGAGACGGACCGTTTCGCACTCTGGCGCGCCGTGCTGGAGGGCATAGCGTCCGAATACGGCGAGATCGCCGAGAGGTGCCGGACGGCGGGGACGCCGGTGGACCGGATCATCGTGACGGAGGGCGGCAGCCGGGACGCGCTCTGGAACCAGATCAAGGCGGACAAGATCGGCGCGGAGACCGTGACGCTGGAGACGGGCGGGGCTCTCGCTACCAACGCCCTCGTCGCCGCCTGCGCGGCGGGCGACCTCCCCGGAGGGGAGAAGGGCATCGAGGCGGCCCTTGGGAAAAACCTCCGACTCACCGGAAGCTGGACGCCGAGCTGTCGGATCCCGGGGGCTCCGGAGCCGGGGAAGCGCTGATTCAATCAACGCTTCCTTAAAAGCGCGGCGGGGCGCACGCAGGTTTTGGCAGTGCCGGAAACGGACTCATCTGGGTGCACTCGCTGAATACGCTGGATATCTGCGCTGCCCTGGATGAGGAACGCCCGCGCAGTGTGTGTGAGGGATCAGCCCGCGAGATGCCTGAGGCACAGGCATTCCGACCCGGAGGCGGCGGCACGCCGGACCGACTGCCGGAGCAGGAAGCGAAGCTCTCGAAAGTTTCCCGGAAAATTACGGCGTTCCATATATTCAATGGCGTCGAAGCTGATAAAACCGACCTTCCTGCCGGGGTTGACCTCCTCGTCCTGCAGCGTCAGGCTTACAAGCAGCCGCAAGTCCCTTTTCCGCTCCCGAAGGGGAGGAATCGTGATGACGTGATCGAATCGGCAGAACAGGTCCTCGCGAAAATCGCCCTCTCCCTTGTCGATCCTCTTGTTGGTTGCGGCAATGACGACACAGGGAGCGCTTTCCTTCTCCGTGGTTCCACGCGGAAGCACGTTGCCGTCATCCATATAGGTCAACAGCCGCGTTTGATTGCGGGGTTCCATATCCCCGATCTCGTCCAGAAAGACCACCCCGTCTTTACCTGCGACGAAGACCCCCGGACGGTCCTCGTCGCATCCCGTAAAGGCGCCCTTTTTGGATCCGAAGAGCTCGACGTCGATGAGATCGTTTGTGTAGGCCGAGATGTTCAAACGCTTAAAGTGGTCCTCCTCACCGGGGAACAGGGTGTCTGCCGCGGTGCGTGCCAAAAGTGACTTGCCGCAGCCCGTCTCGCCCAGCAGCAGCAGGGATGGGGGACGCGTATTCGGCGTCAGAGGCAGCCGCTTCCGGATGTTCCCGATGGCGTTCTTAAGGAAGCGCTGATTAAAGGAGGAAGAAGGTGTAAGTTTTTCTTGTTGTGTCGAAATTAGCAGATAATACACCGGTAATTAATCGACTTTCAAGAAAAATTCAAATATAATCCTCTTCTTTAATGCTTTTGCGACATTTAGGGGGTATCTGGCCCTCCTTT
>NZ_CAUUWA010000034.1 GCF_963548695.1 uncultured Fretibacterium sp. | reverse complement strand
GTCTTTCAGGATTAGTATAGCATATTCAATCCTTCTCTAAGGCGATTTGGTATAACATCCCATCATCGCTGTCCGCCGGGGGCAGGATTCCGATTCTAAATCATTCGTATGCTGCGTTTAAGCAGACGACCAGCTCTGGTAAAGCCCCTGATGAAGCCTCTAAGCTCGAAAACGCAAATCAGAGATTTGCTTTCTCGCTTATAAGCGATTCGCACAGCTCGTTCCTCGCTGGCTCTCTGCTTATCTGCGGCTGCAGGGAATACGTCATCGCGGCATAGTAAAGGCTGCGCTCCAGAAAATACGGGTCCTTCGCGACCTGGACCTCGATGTGAAAGACACGGCCATCCTCCGCCCTGGCGATCACGTCAAAGCGCGGCAGCTTCGTGTCCCGGTACAGGGGCGAGTTCTCACGGTCCCCATAAGTCACATCCTCGATCCGCCGGGCGCTCCCGTCCGGGTTGAGATCCAACAGCACCTCGTTCAGAAAGGCGATGAGAAGGTCCTTGTGCTCCTCCCTCGCAAACAGGTATTTGAAGAAACGATCACTCAGCCGGTCCAAAAGGACAGGCCCGCCTCCGTTTTCCGTCATGCCGCCCTCCTCCGTCTATCCCCCCGCCGCTGCCTTTTGCGGGGCGCATCAGGGCCCCACCAGCCATCACTTCCGGTCCGGAAGGTCCCGGGGCCGCTCGAACGGGTCCTCGTCAACCTCCTGGCCGAACGAGGCCGGCGTGTCGGGGAATGCCAGGATGGAGAGGGACAGCCCCACCCTCCCCTCCCCTCCGGAGCTCCGGTCGTCCGTGTAGTTCAGTTCCCATTTCATGCAGTCGGTGACCCACTGCAACGCATAGTGGACCTCGTCAATCTCGGATTGCTCGAGGTCGTAGCTCCCCCGCACCAGGCCGAAGACCTCCCGGCCCATAGGGAAACGCAGTTTTTGATGAAGGCGCTCCCTCTCACGGTAGCGGTCCCACAACATGGCCCCTTCGCCCCAGGCGTAGCGGCGTTCGTAGGCCGTCGCCAGCTCCAGGGCCCCGATCCGATAGCGAATCCCCGTAAGGCCCCAGAGCATCTGCTGGTCCGCGCCGTCCTTGTCGTAGAACCAGACCTCGCCCTGAGACTTGAAAAAAAGGTCCAGGTCCGCCCCCAGGCCCTTCTCGTAATAGCCGCGGAACCCCGCGCCCCAGCGGGAGATCACATCGCTCCGCAGGGCCGCGGTCTCCTCGCGATAGGAACCCCAGGAGGTCGAGAGCGATACCCAGGACTCGGGGGATATCCGAAACCACGGCGAGCGCACCTCAACCTCCGGACGCCTCTCGAGCCGCCCCTTGTAGTCATCCAGTAGGTCCTTCTGGTCCTGGATATACTCGTTTCTGGACCAGTTCAGCGCCGCACGCCAGCTGCCCCTCTCGAAGGAGAGGGACGCGTAAGGCCGCCAGGCCGTCTCGTCCCACAGCTCGTCCCAGGAATAGGCTACGCCCCCCCTGAGGGAGACCCCCCCGCCCAGGGCCTGCTCCACCTCCGCCATCCATTCCGTCCCCACCTTGCTCCAGATGGCCACGCCGACGGAGAGGGACCCCGAGTCCCAGGTGAGCGACCCCGTGACGCCGCCCCCCGTCCCGCGCGTCTCGCTGTTCTGGAGATAGGGCATGATCGAGTACTTCATGGCCCTGCGGTCTATTCGCACCACGTAATCCATGGGCGAGGTGAAGAGGTAGGTGTTTCCCAGGTAGAGGCGGGGACGCTTCGCGACGACGCTCCGCCCGGGCACGAAGGAGATGGTCTTCGACTCGATCCGGTAGTGCGGGTGGTCCAGGGCACAGGTCGTCAGGACGACGTTGCGCCACTCCGCGAGGTACTCGTCCGGGCGCCCGGGGCGTCCATGGACAAGCCCCCGCTCGACCGCCCTGTCCCAGGGAAGGACCTCGATCTCCTCCCCATGGACATAGAGGGTCCCCGCCCCAACGGGCAGGCTCGTCCCCGCCCCGGACAGGACGCCCTCCCTCGTCTCCAGGTCGTAGTCCAGCCGATCCCCCGCCAGGGACTTGTCCCCGGCCTGGAGGACCACCTTCTCACCCGGCAGGGGCATGGCCTTGACCTTCTGCGAGTGGGCGTCGTACTCGATGCGCTCGGCCCGTATCGTCGCCCCCTCGTAGTTTAAGACAGCCCTGCCCTCGGCGCGCGCCTGGCCCGTCTCGTCGTTGTAGGACACCCTGTCGGCGTTCAGGACGACCTTGCCGGGCTCGTCGGCCCCCTCGGCCCAGGCAAGGAGAGGAGCCCCCAAGAGGGAGAGTCCCAGGAGTGCTGTCAAAAGCAGGCGGCCCCATCCCCCGCCGGATCGGCTCGCAGCGCCCGAAAACGGAGCGCCCGCTACTTCAAGGGTTTCGTCCATGTGACCGTACCTCCTTTTTCCAAAACCACAACACCGCTCTCGTCCATACTGGCCTCCGAGGTCCTGAGCACGAACTCGTCGTCATAAAGGGTCAAACCCCGCGGGAAGGAGAACTCCCTGCCAGCCTCGCGCCACTCGAGCCTCGGGCTCTCCAGGTTCAGCACCCTCGTCGGCGTCTCGAGCGTCCCCAGGAGCCCCTGAATCACGGCCGCCCCCTCGTCGTTCGAATAGACGCCCTGAGCGCCGAAAAAATACCATTCCCCCCCGGACCCCATTCGGCGGCGGATATCGATGGAACGGACCATCACCCGCTCCCCCAGCTTCTCGGCAAGGGGCAGGCGGACGCGCCACCGGTCCCCGGAGACCTCCCGGTCGAACTCCAGGTTCTCCATGACAATGCCGGGCATGTGCAGCAATCCCTCCCGAAGGAGATCGACGTCAAGGCTCAGGTCCCTCATCACATAGCGAACCAGAAGGGCGATCCCCAGACAGGCGAGAAGAAGCGCCAACAGCCCCCTGCGACCCTTCATGCCGCCCTCCACAAACGCACCGGAAGCAGCGGAAGAGACCCCAGGGAGGGGCCGCATCCCTCGACAGGAGACACCGCACGAGCTGCCATACGGCCTTTTACCATACAACCCTCCAGGAGGACCCCTCCCGGGTCACTCCGAGGGTGCGGACGACGAGGGAACGGAACATCAGGAAGCGCCGGTCCGTAGTCACCCTGGCGCGCTCCTCCCCGACCCAGTCGATGCGATAGCCGTCCTTCAGCCCAGCGCGGAAATCCGAGGCCTTCGCGGCCTCCCGTGCAAAGTTCTCCTGCGAGAGCATCTTCCGCGACGCCGCGGAGAGCATCGCATACATCTCATCGGGCCGGTTGTCCGCCCACAGGGTTAGAAACTGACGCAGCACCTGCTCCCGGCTCACATAGGCGCTCTGCGCGTTTTTCTCGGGCGTCTCGGGCACCGCGCTCTCCTTTTTGTCCGCGGCTCTCCTGTCCGCCGAGGCGCTGCGATCGCGCACGGACTCGACGAAGACCGCCATATCGCCCGAGTCCTCCGCCAGAAGCGGCGGGATGGGGCGCGGCACGGACGGTGGTGGGGCCATCGGGACGGCGGGATGCTCGGCCGGCTTCGGAGGCTTGACGGGCCTCACCGAGACCTTTTTGGGGGCGGGC
Source organism: uncultured Fretibacterium sp. (assembly GCF_963548695.1). Classification (NCBI taxonomy): domain Bacteria; kingdom Thermotogati; phylum Synergistota; class Synergistia; order Synergistales; family Aminobacteriaceae; genus Fretibacterium; species uncultured Fretibacterium sp. Next base: position 22,140 of record NZ_CAUUWA010000034.1, on the reverse strand, counting down.
TTCTTCGGCAGCTCGACGACCACGGTCCTCGTCTCCTCAGGGGCGGGAGCGGGTTCGCCATCCTCCCATCCTCCCGAGGACGCCGCCGGCGCAAAGGAGAAGAGGCGCTCGTCGTAACCGCCCATCCCCTTTATGACCACGGCAAAATTCGTGTCCCGCTGCTTGGGGAAAAAGACCAGCCCCTGGACCAGGCCCCTCATGGGCTGGTCCAGGTTCGTATCGTAGCGGACGGGCCGCACTCGATCGCCCGCGGCGGTGACCAGAAGGATGTTGTCGGAGACGGGCGCGAGGCTGACTGGCCTCGCGCCAAAGGAATAGACCGAGACGAGGAAGGGCTCCGCCTTATCCATCCGGAGCTCCGAGACGAAGGTGTCGCGGTACGCGCGCCGTTCGGACTCGGACATCCCGACCCGCAGCGCCTCCGCCTCCACCCAGGGCTCGATGAGCTCCTCGGGATAATAGACGATCCAGACGAAGCAGTCTCGCCCCCAATGGGACACCGTCCACTGCTCCAGGACACGAATCGTCTCGCCGAATGGGTTTGCCGCCTGCTCGGCCGGCGCGCCTCCGCAGGCCGGAGGGCAGACGGACAGCACGGCCAGAAGACAAGCCATGACACGCCACCTACCACGTCCCCAACTAACCTCCTCACCGCCATGGCCGTTCGGTTCCGCCACTTCGCTCCCCCCATCCGTCTCAAAACGGGGCGGGAAACCCACCCCCGTTCGCTTCCCTAATCGACCCGCTGCTCCGGAGGCAGCTCGAAGGTATCCTCGGATTTCGGGGCCTTTCCAGGCTGCGAAGTCGGACCGGACAGGTTCTTCTTTATGATGATGTCCCTGTCGGCGGGGGCGGGCGTGGGCTCCCCCTCGGACGCCCCGCCGCTCACGGTCTGGCGTATGGCCGTCCCCGGGTCCACGCGCAGGCTCTCCGGAATGGGATAGGCGGAGACCGTCACGTCGTCCGAGGTCTGTACGAAGGCGATGGACCCCTCCGGGATGCGGATGGAGTTGCCTCGCACGAAGAGCCCCCCGATGAGGCCGACGGGCCCCAGGAGCGCCGCTCCGGCGATGCTGGCCGCCCCGGCGCCGATAATGGCCCCCTCGCCCTTTTCCCCGCGCTTGCGGGCGTCCTCCGCAGCCTTATGGGAGGCATCTCCCATGACCACCCTCAGCCTCTGCGGGCCCAGGGGGACCAGGGCGTTGAAATCGAGACGGACCTCCCCAGGCACGCCGAAGGGCCTGGGCTTCTTGACCTCGCGAACCGTGGTGTCGAGCAGGGACCCACGCGGGGCGACCAGGCAGTCGTCCACGACGAGGTCGTCGGTCAGCGCCAGGCGGACCTTGTCCCCCTTCTGGTTCTTCGCGGGGCTCAGCTCCTCCATGAAGCGGAGCTTCAGCACCGTCGCCCCCGGCAGCGTGACCTGGCGGAACATCACGGGGTCGGAGACCAGCATGGCCAGGATACGCTCGACGCGCATCGCCACGGGTTTGCCGTACTGGAGGTCCCCGTCCATATCGTTCTCCAGGGTCTCGAGGCGCCTCAGGGCGGGCCGGGACGCATAGATGTTCTTGCCCAGGATCCACTCCGCAACCCCTATTTTGAAGAGCATGGAGGGCTGCTCCTCGGTCCCCGTCTCCAGAAAGTTGAGGATCGCCGCATGACGCTCGGCGATGCTGCCCGGCAGGCTGCGGCCGAAGAGCTCCCTCTCGATCCCGTTTAGCCGCTCGACCAGGCCGCCCTTGTTCGGCTCGCCGTAGATGATCGTCTCAATCCGCTCCATCATCAGGACGGAGGCGCTCTTATCGTCCTCAGGACCCGCCGCCGCACAGGGGGAGATCAGCAGACACAGCATCGCCGCCCCCACCAACAGTCCACACAAATTTTTTCTGATCAAATCGCTACCTCCTCCACATCTAGGGAAACACTGAAGGGCGGACTACCGCCCCTCCCCGCCGTGCCGGCGCCGGATCGCCGCGCCGATGAAGTCCGCGAAGAGCGGATGTGGGCGCGTCGGCCTGGACTTCAGCTCCCCGTGAAACTGTCCCCCGAGGTACCAGGGATGCCCCGGCAACTCGACGATCTCCACGAGGTTCCGCCCGCGGCAGACCCCGGAGACCCGGAGACCCCCCGCCTCCAGCCGCTCCCGATACGCATTGTTGAACTCATAGCGGTGACGATGGCGTTCGCTGATCTCCAGGACGCCATAGCACCGCGCCGCCAGGGTTCCGGGCACGAGGTCGCAGGCGTAGGCCCCGAGGCGCATCGTCCCGCCCATTTTATCAATATGGGCCTGTTCCTGCATCAAATGAATGACGGGGTGAAGGGACGCCGGATCCATCTCCTCGCTGTGCGCCCCCGCCAGGGCACAGACGTTGCGGGCATACTCGACCACCATCATCTGCATGCCCAGGCAGATCCCGAACAGGGGGATCCCCTCCTCACGGGCGTACCGAATAGCGCCGATCATCCCCTCGATCCCCCGTGAGCCGAAGCCGCCGGGGATCAGGACGCCGTCGACGTCCCTCAGGCTCTTCCCAACATCGGAGGACTCGAGCTCCGCCGACTCCACCGCGCGGACCCGAACCTTGACGCCATGGTGCACCCCCGCGTGGTACAGGGCCTCCACGACGCTGAGATAGGCGTCCTTGTGCTGGACGTACTTGCCCACCAGGGCTATTTCCACCGCATCCGGGGCGTTCATGAAGCGGTCCACGACCCTGCGCCAATCCGAGAGGTCGGGCTCCCCCCCGCACGGAAGGCCGAGGGCGCGGAGTATTTGCGCGTCCAGCCCCTGACGGTGCAGGCTGAACGGGACGTTGTAGATCGTGGGCTCGTCCCGCACCTCGATCACGGCCTCGGACGGGACCGTGCAGAACAGGGCGATCTTGTTCTTCATCTCCTGGTCCATGGGACGACTCGTGCGGCAGACCAGGATATTCGGGAGGATTCCGATGCGCCGCAGCTCCTGGACGCTGTGCTGCGTCGGCTTCGTCTTGAGCTCCTGGGCCGCCTCCAGCCATGGGACGAGCGTCACATGACAGTAGACCACGTTCTCACGGCCCACGCGGTTCGCCATCTGCCGGATTGCCTCGAGGAAGGGCTGCCCCTCGATGTCCCCCACCGTCCCGCCGATCTCCACGATCAGGACGTCCTGCTGCTCCCCCGCCCGGACCAGCCGCTCCTGGATGTCGTTGGTGATGTGGGGAATCACCTGGACCGTCCCGCCCAGGTAGGCGCCCCTGCGCTCCCTGTCGATCACGTGCGAATAGATCTTTCCGGTCGTGATGCTGTTTTGCTCGCCAAGGGTCTCGTCGATAAAACGCTCGTAATGCCCAAGGTCCAGATCCGTCTCCGCCCCGTCGTCGGTGACGAAGACCTCGCCGTGCTGGAAGGGGTTCATCGTCCCCGCATCCACGTTCAGATAGGGATCCATCTTGATGATGGATACCCTGAGGCCCCGCTTCTTCAGAAGGGTTCCCACCGATCCCGCCGTGATGCCCTTACCCAGGGAGGAGACCACCCCGCCCGTGATGAAAACGTACTTCGCCATTGCCTGTCGCCCTCCCGGCCATCCGAATTCGGATAGCCCAAAATCCCCCTGCTCCAAAAATACAAAACGGGACCAGAAAAAAAAAACTTCTGGTCCCCTGCCCGACTCCTCTCGGACGATATAAACCGGCCTCCGCTTCGGATACTGCCGCTTATTTCAGATACTGCAGCGGGTTGACCGGGCTGTTGCCCCTTCGGACCTCGAAGTGAAGGTGCGGCCCCGTGGACCTTCCAGTCGTCCCAACCCTGGCGATATTCTGCCCCTGGGATATCTTCGTGCCCTGAGGCACCAGAAGCGAGCTGCAATGGGCGTAAAGCGTGGACTGCCCACCCGTGTGCTCCACCACGACGACCTTGCCGTATCCGCCCATCCATCCCGAATAGGCCACGCGCCCATCGCGCGCCGACCGGATCACCATGCCCCGGCTCGCCTTGATGTCGATGCCCGTGTGGAAGTCCCGGCGCCGCGTAACCGGATGACGCCTCCAGCCGAAGGGGCTGTTGATACGCCCCATCACAGGCCATCGATAGGATCGCCCGCCCTTCTGAGGAACGTCCTTCTCTCTGACGGGGACGAGCTTGACCTTCTTGTTCTCCACCCGGACCTCCGCGACGGCCTCCGGACGGGCTCCCGGCAGGAAGACCTCGTCGCCCGGCCTCAAGGATACAACGTCCATCGTCGGATTGACCTTGCGCACCCGGTCGAGACCAACCTGATAACGCTTGCAGATGAGCTCGATCCTGTCCCCCTTGCGCATCGTGTAGAAGATGCCGTCCTGGTTGGGGATACGAAGCACCACGCCGGGGCGGAGGGTGGCGGAGCTCTTGAAGGTGTTGCTGCCCACCAAGGTATCCAGCTCGATGTTCTGGGCGTTGGCGATGGACCAGAGGCTGTCCCCCTGCACCACAACATAGGCCAGGACCTTCAGGGGCCGGACCTCCTCGCGAAGCGAGGCGATGCGGAACTGCCGCGTACGGACCTCCTCCAGCGTCGCCTCGACGTCGTCCGGCGTGTTGGGGATCAGGAGAAGTTGGTTTGCGGCCAGACGATTGGCGTCCTTCAGCCCGTTGGAGCGAAGGATGTCCTGGGCCGTCACCCCGGCGTAGCTGAGGGCTATGTCCGACAGGGTCTCGCCGGACTTGACGATATGCTCCTTCCAAGCGACGCCCACGTCCGTCAGGCGAATATCCCCGTCCTGCGCCTCCGACTCCATGACATCCTCCGACACCCCGTCCTCGGGGAGGCGAGTGCCGTCGTCCTGGGTGTTCAGGATGATCGATTCAAAATTGGAGAGGTCCTTGGGAAGAGGGCCGAAGTCCTCGGCGATATCGGCGACGGGAAGCAACAGGGACTGCCCGCCCTCCTTCGCCTCGGACGCGGGGACCTGAGGCGCCTGCGGCTTTAGCAGAGCGGCCGACCTGGCGGTCAGGTCGCTGGAAAGGGAGGATACATCAGGGGGGATAGAGACAAGGCCCTTGCCCTCCTCGTAGGCGTCGCTCATATCGACGGAGACGAACCCCTCGTTCTCCACCGGAAGGTCGTTCCGGTTCTCCACCAGGCTCCCCCACGCGACCCCGGAGAACCGGCCCCACGCGGAAAACATCAGAAAAGCGGCCAATCCCATCGTGCAGCATACTACGGCGCAAAACCCCCAGGAGAAGCCCTCCGGAGAAGCCGGCCCCTTCGACTTCGATGCCTTGAACTTACGGGCCTTTTTCTTAGCGTCGAATGTTTTCAACAAACATTCCCCCTGACCTAAAAACGGACGCCGACACCCTGACCCGCAATACCGATTTCCGGTACCGATCTCTTTGTCAACGGATGTACGGCCCCGACCGGACCTCGCGCGTCCGGTTTTTGTCCCCGCCATCAGGAAGAGCGGAAGAATACGTCTCGGGCAGCATTATAGCATACCCGTCCCCCAGCCGAACGCGGGAGACGGCCATGGAACGTCATAAGAGGGAGAAGGAGTTCTCCCCACTTATGAGAGCTTTATGGACATCAGGAACTCGCGGTTGCTGCGGGTCTGACGCAGCTTGTCCAGGATCAGGCTCAACGCCCCGGCCTCGTCGACCCCCACGATGCGCTTACGGAGGACCCACAGCCGGGCCAGTTCGTCCTCCGGGATCAATAGCTCCTCCCGCCTCGTCCCCGAGCGGGTGATGTCTATGGCGGGGAAGATGCGCTGTTCCGCCAACTTGCGCGACAGATGCAGCTCCATGTTGCCCGTGCCCTTGAATTCCTCGTAGATGACGTCGTCCATGCGGCTCCCCGTATCCGTCAGGGCCGTGCCGACGATCGTCAGGCTGCCCCCCTCCTCGAAGTTGCGGGCCGCGCCGAAAAATCGCTTGGGGAAGTAGAGCCCCGAGGGGTCGAGTCCGCCCGAGAGCGTCCGCCCCGACGGGGGGACCGTGAGGTTGGAGGCCCGTGCCAGGCGCGTGATCGAGTCCAGGAGAATGACCACGTCCCTCTTGGCCTCCACGAGCCTCTTCGCCTTTTCCAGCGCAAGGTTCGCAACCCGGATATGCTCGTCCGCGGGGCGGTCGAAGGTCGAGGCAATCACCTCCCCGTCCACGGACCGGGAGATGTCGGTCACCTCCTCGGGCCGCTCGTCGATGAGAAGGGCCATCAGGATGATGTCCGGATAGTTCGTGGCAATAGCCCTGGCGATCCGCTTAATCAGCGTCGTCTTGCCCGCCTTGGGCGGCGAGACGATCAGGGCCCGCTGTCCCAGCCCGATGGGCGCGAACATGTCCACCAGCCGCGTGGCCCAGTCGCCGGGGCTGTTCTCCATATTGATGCGGACGTTGGGGAAGATCGGGGTGAGCTGGCCGAACATGGCGCGCCGCCGGGAGTGCTCGGGGTCCGAGAAGTTGACCGTCTCCACCCTCAGCAGGGCCTCGTAGTGTTCCTGCTCCCGCGGGGGCCGAATCAGGCCCCAAATCACGTCCCCATTGCGCAGGCCGAAGCGCCGTATTTGTGAGACCGACAGGTAGACGTCATTGTCTGTCGGCAACATCCCCTTGGGACGCAGGAACCCGAACCCCTCCGGCAGGATCTCGAGGGTCCCGCCCCCAAAGCGGTAGTTCATGCTCTCCGCCTGGGCCCTCAGGATGGAGATAATCAGGTCGTCCTTCCGCAGGGTCGTGGGCCCGGAAACGTTGAACTCCCGGCCTATCTTGCGGAGTTCCACGAGGCTCTTGGAGGCCAGGTAGCCGTAGGTATGCTTGGGCTTGGGGTGGATGAACGGTTCCACAGGCCTGAGCACGGATACTACGGGATCGGCAGGCTCCGCGGCTGCAAGCGCCTCCGCGGCCTCCACCGGTTCCGCCGGCTCGGGCGAAAGCTCGGGGACCGGCGGTGGAACGTCAGCCGGAAGCGCAGCCGACGGCGGCGCCTCTACGGCTTGATCAGCTTGGGCCACCGGGGCCGGCGGCTCCACCGGCGGGACGACCTTCCTGGGACGCCCGCGCGGACGGGTCACCTTGGGAGCCGGTTCAACCTCAGCTGCGGCCGGGCTCCCCGCCGCACCGATGAACGCGGCGTCCCCGGCCGGCTCCTGCTGCGCCTCGAGTACCTCCTCAAGCACCTTCTTTGGGGGACGTCCCCGTCTTTTGGGAGCTTCCCCTCCCTCCTTCGGCAATCTTACCATGAGACGCTGAAATCCTTTTCGTCATACACCATCATATCTCGATCACCTCAAAAACAGCGGAATTCAAACCGGTGCCCCATGAACGGGGCGGGAAAGGACGCCCACCTCGGGCACGCCCAAGGGAAAAACCATTCCGGAGCGGAAAAAGCAAGAAAAGAGCGCAAGACGCGCCCCTTCGGGATCCGCGCCCGGCGGGCGGGGCCAACACCATCGTCGGCCCTCAGTAGCTCTCGAATCAATAGATCTCGAACCGGAACTCCGGGATCGCCTCGGAACGGTACAGGATATCGACCGTGTACTTTCCCCTCGGCAGGGGGACACCGCTCTCCTGGAGCAGACAGTACATCCTGGAGCCGGAGGGCGCCGGGAGCGGATATGTCTCAGACTGGACGATCTTATCCCCCCAGCGCCAGACGACCTGGATCTCGCCATCCTTATCGACGTGGGAATAATCGAAATACAGGCACACCTGCCTCGAGCCGTAGGGGAATCGGGAGACCGTTCCGGTCAGGAACCTCCGGTCGTGAAGGTCGACGTTGATCGTCACGTTGGAGATCATGAAACTTTCACCGGGCCGGACGGAACTCTGTCGCACCACCCAGAAAGAAAGAAGGGTCAACACAAACGTAAAAACGATCAGAAGGAACAAAAAGGGCTTTCGTCTCGTCATGACGGATCCGCCAGGGGCCAGGGGCCCCCACGCTCCACGCACCCCGCATACCAGCTCCGAAGCCGGGAGGAGACTCGATTCAGATCAGGAAGCGCGAAGCCGTCCACCGAACATCCGCCAAGCCCTGAAACCCCGTCGACAGCCCCCCGGTCCCGAAGGGCCGCGAGCATCCGCTTCTCCTCCCCCTCGTCCAAGCCCACCCAGCGGCCGAACGGGACGGACAGGAGCGCGGCCAGGGCGTACCCTCCCCAGTTCGATACGTCCACGGGAAGGCATACCGTCGAGGGAACGCGGGACAGAAAGGGCGCATAGTGGGGAAGGAGCCGCACCAAGGGCTCGTAGAGGGCCCCCATACCCGCCTCGTTTCCGCCGTCGCCAATCCCCAGCACGGGAACCCCCAACCCTACCGCTGTGAGGGCCAGGTCGTCCAAGGGAACGACCACGGTACCGATGTCCTCGCCCCTCATATTATAGTAGCGCCCATCCCCGGCCCGCCCGGGGCGCTCCAGGAACACCAGGAGGTCGAACCCCTCGAGGGCCGCGGGATCAGGCCCATCCAGGCAAAGGACCGAGGGCCCACCGACGCTCCCGGAACAGGCATCCAGCGCGGAGAGGTTATGGCGGTCCGTCGCAAGAGAAACCCTCTTTCCCAGAAAGGCCAGGGCCCTTCCGAGGACAACCGAACCCGGGGGGCCGTCCGTCTCGGGGGCCGAGGCCGATCGGATGAAGAACCCCGTGACGATCAACGCGCTCCGCGCCGCCCAACAGAGGGAGAACGCCCGCTCCCACAGGGAGGCGTCCGAAAGTCTGGAGGCCCTCCGCCCTCCCAGGTCCGAGGCCACGATGCCCCGCAGCGAATCCAAGGCAGTCACGGGAAGGGGCGCCATCGGGGCCGGGGTAAAGGCCGGCGAATCCGGCGAATTGAGGGATCGAGCGTACGGGCTGTGAGGCATTGGGTCCCCGCATGGGGCTCAATTCAGCTTGTCGACCAACCCCAAAAGCTCCGGGCTGAGAGACTTATGCTCGCTCCAGGAGCGCTCCAGGTCGCTCAGGACCATGCGGTGGTTCACATTCCCCACCATATAGCCCGATTTCCCGATCAGCAGGGATTCGGCCGCGTAGGCGCCCATCCGGGAGGCCAGCAGGACGTCGAAGGACGTGGGGCTGCCCCCCCTCTGGATGTAGCCCAGGACGGTGACGCGCGCGTCATAGCCCCCGGTGTCCTGGAGCTTGTCCTTCATCTCGTTGGCGGACATGACCCCCTCCGCCAGGATGATGAGCGTATGGCTCTTCCCCTTCTCCTGGGAGAGGCGCAGCCTCTGGCAAAGGTTGCCGATGCTCAGGGGAAGCTCTGGGACGACGACGTACTCCGCCCCCGAGGCGACGGCTATTTCGAGGGCCAGGAAGCCGGCGTTGCGCCCCATCACCTCGACGATAAACAGGCGATCGTGGCTGGACGCGGTGTCCCGAAGGCGCATGATGGCCTCAAGGGCGGTGTTGACGGCGGTGTCGAAGCCGATCGTCTCGTCCGTCCCCGCGACGTCGTTGTCGATGGTCCCGGGAATGCCGATGACCGGCATCCCCATCTCGTGCAGTTCCCTGGCCCCGTGAAAGGACCCGTCGCCGCCGATCACGACCAGGCCCTCGATCCCGGCCGCCCTCATCCGGGCCAGGGCCTCCCCACGCCCCTCAGGGGTCGTGAAGCGCTCGCTGCGCGCGGTCTTGAGGATCGTCCCCCCGCGATGGATGATGCCCCCCACGGAGGAACGGGTAAGGGGGATGAAATCCCCATCGATCAACCCTTCATAGCCCCGGAGGACCCCCACGCACTCCTTGTCGTTGAAGAAGCACGTGCGCGCCACCGCCCGAATGGCGGCGTTCATGCCCGGGGAGTCCCCCCCGCTGGTCAGAACTGCGATGCGATCCACTTCAATCTCTCCTCATTATAAGCCATGGGCAAAATGCCCTCCGCCCTCATCGTCTACCGGGTCTGAAGCTCGTCCACCCGGCTGCGGACCTCACCGAGCTCCCGATCGATGGCGTCAATCTTCGTCTGGAGCTCCTGCCGCTCCTGATTCAACTTCTCCATACGCTTGATCAGCCGGTCCAGCTCCAGACGGTCCATGGCCTTGCCGGTCCCCAGGGCCTCGGGATTGTCCTTCGAGAGGTCCCAGACCCAGCGGACATCCCCTCTTGCCGCGGTGGCCTGACTGATGGACCCGCTCAGGACAAGGCGGATGTCCTTGGCCTTCTCCAGAATGTCCTTGCCCGTCTTGGGATCGTAGCGGGGGAAGAAGACCATTCCGTCCCGCTGTCCGGAGATCTTGAAGTTGAATCGTTTGTCGTAGTCGGAGGGGTTGTAGCGCTGCTTGCCGACGAAGAGCGTCAGATGACGATCGAACGGCTGGGCGTACATGGGGGTGCCCGTGACGTTGAAGTCAATATGAAAGGCTATGGAGTCGTGGAGGTTCAGGCTCTTCAGCAGGGTGTACTTGTAGTTCTCCATCTCGTCCTTCGTCCAGAGGTTCTTCTCCGCCTCCGAGCGCACCAGCGCCTCGACGTACTCCGCCGAATAGTAGGTCACCTTGATGGCCACCGTCTGGAGGTCGGTCTTCTCGCTGAAGGAGTTGGTCCTCGTCCATTTCCTCAGGATGTCCTCGTCCGAGCCCCAGGCGGACGAAACCCAAACGGCAAGGCAGAAGAGCAGGGAAAGCCCCACGGATTTTCTTACAAAGAATTTTTCGGTCATCGCACGCGTTCCACTCCATTCCATTTTAGCTCGAGGGCATGGTCCACAGCCCCCCCCCCTCCCGTTCGATTATACAACAGGAGGCGGGGAAGCCACAAATCCAAGGAATCCACTAACCTGTCCGAGCCGCAATCCTCCTATCCCGCCCGCAGGCGGTAGACCATGGCCAATATCTCCGCGACGCCGCGATAGAGCTCCTCGGAGATCTCCTCCCCGATCTCGACCCCCTCGAACAGTGCCCAGGCCAGAGGCTTGTTCTCGACGACGGGCACGCCGTGCGCACGCGCCAGGTCCCGAATCCTCTGCGCCACGATCCCGCGCCCCTTCGCCACGACCTGGGGGGCGCTCATCAGCTCGCGGTCGTACTCCAGGGCCACGGCCAGGGTCGTCGGGTTGGTGATGACCACGTCGGCCTTGGGCACCGAGGCCATCATGCGCTTCTTGGCGAGCTCCCTCTGCTTCTGCCGGATCTTGTTCTTGATCTGCGGGTCCCCCTCCATCTGGCGGAACTCCTCCTTGATCTCCTGACGGCTCATGCGGATCGACCGCTCGAACTCCCACTTCTGATACATGTAGTCGATCAGGGCCATGATCAGGAGCATCGCCGCCAGGCGCATCGCAAGGGACCAGAGCATGTCCCAGAAGGCGGCGCTTCCATACCCGACTGGGAACTGCATGGCCCTCAGGGTGTCGGGAAGGTAGTCCCGGATGGCGGTATAGATCACGACGGCGAAGACCGCCGCCTTCAGCAACCCCTTGAGCAGCTCCACCAGCGAGCGCAGCGAGATGATCTTCTTCATCCCGCTGATAGGGTTGAGGCGGTCCAGATTGATCTTGAAGGGCTCGCCCGTGACAGTCCAGCCCACCTGCCAGACGATCACCGCCACGGCCAGGATGGCGACCAGCCCCCCCAGGGGGAGCCAGGTCAGGAAATAGCTCTTGACCGCCTCCAGGGACAAGATAGGGAACCATCCTTCCCTCAGAAGGACTTTATCCCCCATGAAACGAATGGAGAGCTGGAGCAGCGCGAAAAAAAGCCCATAGATGAAGGGCCCCAGGAGGAGCAGGGCGGCCAGCCCCGTCAGGATCCCGACGGCGGCCGTCAGGTCCCGGCTCACGCAGACGCGTCCCTCCGAGCGCACCTTCTGGCGCTTCTTGGGTGTAGCCGGCTCGGTCCGCTCCTGAGCGAAGAACTGGAGATCGAAGGGGATGGGCCGTCCTCCCCCGACGATGCGCTCTCCTAAAAGGAGGGTCACGGCGTTCCCCTCCACGCCAGGACGCTCGTCAGGGCAAACTCGATCCACCGCTCGAACTGGGCATAGATCAGGTCCACCACCAGCGGCAGCGCCGCGGCCAGGACCAGGAACCCCAACGCCACCTTGATGGGGAGCCCAAGGACGAAGATGTTCATCTGAGGGACCGTCCGGGCCAGGAAGCCCAGACCGACGTCCGCCAGCACGAGGGCGCAGTAGAAGGGGATCACGATCCGCATCGCCAACACGAAAAGCTCCTGGAGCCAAGTTCCCAGGGACATGTCCCCGGCGGGGAACAGGGCCAGACGCCCCAGGGGCACGAGGCGCAGGCTCTCGATAACCGACTGCACCATCAGAAGATGCCCGTTCCAACGAAAGTAGAACCATAGCCCCACCAGAAAGTTCAGCTGGCCGATAATCGACGCCTGGCTCTGCGTCATGGGGTCTACGACCTGCGCCATGGAGAAGCCCATGGCCGTGCCGATCTGCTCCCCGGCGGTGTTCAGAGCCGGAAGGGGCAGGGACGCCAGGAACCCGATGGCAAACCCCACAAAAAACTCGCGCAGGGCCAGGACGGACAGAGCGAGGACGCTGTCGAAGAGGACCACGGGGACCTGGGCGGACTGCACCGCCCCCACGGACGCCGCGGTCAGGAGCACCGCGCCCAGGTAGCGAAAGGAGGCCGGGGACATCGTGGAGGCGAAAAGGGGCGAGGCAAACACCATGCCCACAAAACGAAGGTGGATCAGCAGATAAACGACGAGAAGCTGCGTGGGCAGCTCGATTCCCCTCAACGCACGCCCCTCCCCTCGGAGTATCGTTCCTTATCCCGGCGCCTTCTCATTCCGTTTCGCAGGTATCCGCAGACAATGCGGCTTTTGCGAGACGTCGCATACGAACGCCCAGGGAGCAGAACTGCGGAACTATTGGATGAAGCGCTCCAGCTGCCCCAATATCTCACGGGTCATGACGAGCATCCTGGCCCCCATCCAGGGCCCCAGAAGCACCATGGAGAGAAAGACGGCCAGGATCTTCGGGATGAAGATCAGCGTCTGCTCCTGGATGGACGTAGCCGTCTGGAGAATGCCGATCAGGAGCCCCACCACCATCGCAACCATGAGGATGGGCATGGAAACGGCCATCATCGTCCACACGGCATTGCTCATGACGTCGTAAAGACTGAGGAGCGTTACGGGCATTTGGGTCCTCTCCCTTCAATCCTTTCCTTTATAGGGTCAGGGCACGTTCGTGAAGCTCTTCAAAAGGCTCATCACGACCAGGTTCCAGCCGTCCGCCATGACGAAGAGCACCAGCTTGAAGGGCAGGGACACCATCATCGGCGGAAGCATCATCATCCCCATGGCCAACAGGACGCTCGAGACCACCATATCCACGACGATGAAAGGGATGTAGATGACCACCCCCATCTGAAAGGCGGTCTTCAGCTCGCTCAGCATGAACGCCGGCACCAGGACCCGGGTCGGGACCTGGTCCTGGGATGCGGGTTGCTCCAGCTTCGCCATGGAGGTCATCAGGGAGAGCTCCTCCTGCCGCGTGTAGCGGAACAGGAACTCCCGTACCGGCACGACGGTACGCTGCCACGCCTGCTCCGCGGAGATGTCCCTCGCCAGGTAAGGGGCAAGGCCGTTCTCATAGACCTGGTTCCAGGTGGGATACATGGTGAAAAGGGTCAAAAAGAGGGCAAGCCCCGTGACGACCTGCTGCGGAGGCGACTGCTGGAGCCCAATCGCACGCTGCACGAACCCCAAGACAATGACGATGCGCGTGAAGCTGGTGATCATCAGCAGGATGGCCGGAGCCAGGCTGAGGACGGTGAGCAGCCCCAGGATCTGGAGCGACAGGGCCACATCCGCGGGAGAATCGGCGGAGGCGATGCCCAGCCGCAGGGAGGGCAGGGAAAAGGATCCCACCTCCGCAGCCAGCGCGGGCGTCAGGAAGAGAAACGGCAGGAACAGGGCGACCAGCCCCAAAAGGAGGGCGAAGAGAGGTTTACCCCCCCTCGTCACCTCGGTGAGGCGGCGTCTCCTCGGCCGAACACATCCAATCCTCATACGTCCACCTACCCATCAAACGGCTCCCGCCCCCGCCCGAGGTAAAAGCAAGGACATCCGGTCCGCAGCGGACCACAAAAAAGACATCCTTACCCACGGGCAAGGATGTCAAAACCCTCACAGGCACTCCCTCTCCGTCCGAGCCGTTTTTCTTCTTCGCACAACGGACAAAGACGAAAGCGGAGACGGACAGGACCCCCAGCGCGACCAGGACGCGAGTCAGATAGACAAAAAGATCAGGCTCCGCCGCCATCTGTCCCGCCCCCAACGCCCACGGCCCGCAAAAAAACCGGCGAGACTAGGCAAGAACCTTGGAAATCGCCTCTATGACCCGCTCCGGCTGGAAGGGCTTGACGATAAAATCGTTGGCTCCGGCCTGGATGGCCTCGATGACCATCGGTTGCTGCCCCATGGCGGAGACCATAACGATCTTCGCATTGGCGTCCACGGCCTTGATAGCCTTCACCGCATCGATGCCGTTCATCTCGGGCATGGTGATATCCATCGTAACGATGTCGGGCTTGAATTTCTGATACGCAGCCACGCCCACCTTGCCGTTTTCAGCCTCGGCGACCACTTCAAAATCGTTCTTTTGAAGGATGTCCTTCAACATCATACGCATGAAGGCCGCGTCATCAACAATAAGAACCTTTTTGCCCATGCTGTATCCCTCGCTTACTCAGATTCTCTGACTCAAGCCCGGTCAGTATCGTTTCCGATTTTTTCCAGAGAAGTTGCAAAAAACGAAGTTACAAAAACAAAGTTGCCAAAAAACCTTTATTTCCAAAGACTCATCGGAGTACCAAAGAGAGGGCCCCCCGATAACGAAACTGATTATATCACGAATTGCCCCTATGAAAAGCTAAAACGAAAAGCCAAAACGGGGACACGAGGGCCCAAAACGGCGCGGACCGTCACGCGGAATGGACCCTGGCTACGGAGCCCAGCACGTCCGTGATGCGCACGCCGAAATTCTCGTCGATCACGACAACCTCCCCCCTGGCTATCGGTTTTCCGTTGACCAGGATATCCACCGGCTCTCCCGCCATCTTGTCCAGCTCGATCACGGACCCCGTGGTCAGGGCCAGGATCTCGGAGATGTTCTTCCGGGTCTTCCCCAGCTCCACCGTCACCCGAACGGGGATATCGGCAAGCATATCGATGCGGCTGTTCCCCATCCCGCCGCCCTGCCCCAGCGGGAGGAACTCGGCGGGATGAACGTCCACCATGGGGGCGGGCTGCTGCGCGGCGGCCCGGGACATCGACGGCATTGCGTTGGAGGCGGGGGCCTTCGGCTGGGGGGCTCTCATCGAGGGAGCGGGGCCTGCCGGATGGGCCGAGGCTGCCGGCTCATCCGGCGGAGGCACCGAGTCCTTGGGCGTCTGCTCCCCGATAATCTGGCGCATCAGCCCCACGATGGCAAGGGCGGAATCCAGGGGTATGGAGCTCCAGACCTTGAAGGGGTCCAAGCCATCCACCTGAACGGTGGCGGGGCTGACCCAGACCGAGGCCTCCGCGTCCAGCTGAGTGAAGGGAAGCCAATCCTCTCCCGCCAGGGAGGAGGTGGTGTTCTCGGGCATCAGCCTTCTTCCGCCCAGAAGGCCGCTGAGGCTCGTGAAGGAGGCGCCGACGACCTGGCTCAGGCCCTCCTGAGCCGCATTCAGATAAAGGTCGCTTGGCTCCTCGGGCAGTTCCTTACCCTCCCCGCCCATCATCAGGTCCGCAAGCATCAGCGCCCCCCGCTGCTCGACGACGAGCGTCAGGGGAATATCGTCAAACCCCCCGCAGGTCGCGCGAAAGACAAAGGGCGCCTCGGGAAGCTTCTCCAGAAGGTCCTTTTGGGACAGGACCTCGGCGCTCTCCAGGGCCGTATCGACGTCCTTGCCCGACAACATGCCAAAAACGCTGTTCTCGGCATTTGAAAAAATAGAGGCGACCTCGTCCAGAAGCTGAGAATCCTCCATGGAGAGTCCTGATCCCGAATCCTCCCCCAGCGCCCCTCCGGAGAGCAGCGCGTTGATTTCGTCCTGGCTAAGAAGATCGTCCATCGCCATCTCCTCCTTCCGCCTCTTCCTCTGCCGTACCATCCAAAATCCGGGTCAGCTCCGCCGCCAGGCGGCCGTCCCGCGTCCCCGGCCTGGCCTTGAAACGCACGTGGTTCCCCACCCGGACGGAGATCTCGCTCTCCCGCGTCTCGTCGAGCTTGATGACGTCCCCGGGCTCCAGCGCATAGACGTCCGCCAGGCTCAGCACCGTATGCCCCAGCTCCAGGCTGAGCGGAATCCTGACGTTCCCCAGCGAGCTGACGATACGCTCCCTCTCGTCCTCGTCCCGCTTGCGGCTCGTCGAGGCGAACCACTGCTGCGAGGAGAGCTTGTCGACGATCGGCTCCATCAGGAAATAGGGGAAGCAGAGGCTCATCATCCCCTCGATGTCCCCCACCTTCAACTTCAGGATCACCAGCAGCACCATGTCCCGGGGCGGGCAGATCTGAACAAAGAAGGGGTTGCTCTCCATGCTCTCAAAGCGGAAGCGCACGTCCACCACCGTGCTCCAGCTGTCCTCTAGGAGCTCCAGCATCCGCATCATGACCCGCTCGGTCACCGTCTTCTCGATGTCCGTGAGCTCCCGGACCTTTCCCGAGAACTCCCCCTTTCCCCCGAGCATCCTGTCGATGATCGAAAAGACCAGGTTGGGATTGAGCTCCACCAGGATATTGCCGTCAAAGGGATGCATCTCGACCGTTCCGATGACCGTCGGCTGCACGAGCGAATTCACAAATTCCTCGTAGGCCAGCTGATCCACGGAGGCAACCTCGGCCGAGACCATGGAACGGATGAGGGTCGACATAACCGTCGTCAGCTGCCGGGCAAATGCCTCGTGAATCATTTGAATGGCCCGGAGCTGGTCCTTGCTGAATTTATCGGGGCGCTTGAAGTCGTAGACCTTGACCTTGTAATCGCTGGAGCTCTCTGAGATGGAATCAAGGTCCACACTCCCACTGGTCAGGGCGCTCAATAGGGAATCTATTTCGCTCTGAGACAAGACATCGGGAGCCAGAGGTCATCACCTGCCTTTACGTTTCAAAAAAACACGGAGCCCTACGAAACCCTATTGAAGCACAAACGACTCGAAGAGCGCCTGAACGATAAGGGGCTCCCCCTTGCTCTCCGGCAATATGGAGTTCAGGGTCCTCTTGATGTCCCCCGCGAACTGCAGAGTTCCCTCGGCGCTGGTCAGATCCTCGTAGACCTTATCCTTGACGATCAGCAGCACCTCGTTCTTGATCCTGAGGAGCCACCCGGGGGCCTGTATGACATCGACCGCCTTCTCGTTCAGGAGCTCCAGTGACAGCGTGAAGGTAATAACGTGCCTTCCCGCCCCGGCCAGGTTGCTCGTAAATTCGCCGACGGACACGATGGGCCCCGGCGCCTTTACCTGGCGCGTATCCACCGCGGCGCCGTCCCCCGACGCCATGGTGCGACCCAGCATCAGCCCGCCGCCGAAACCGGCCCCGAACATCACCAGCCCTACCACGACAAAAACAATGATCCGTTTCATGCGGCTCCGTTCAACCCCTTTTAGCGTTTGGGATACTGAGAAAGAAATACGAGATCGACCCGGCGGTTCAACGCCCTGTGCTCGGGGCTGTCGTTGGGGACGATCGGCTGATAGGAGGCAAACCCCACCGCCTGAAGTTTCAGCGGATCGATTCCCCCCGCCGTCTCAAGGTAATCGGCCACGACCGCCGCCCTCATGGAGGAAAGCCCCCAGTTGTTGCGGTACATTCCTCCGGCCAGAGGGACCGAATCGGTATGCCCCTCCACCGCGACGGCGGGAACCTTGTCGCGCACCAACATCGCTATCTTGTAAAGCGCACGCTGCCCCTCGGGCTTGAGCTCCGCGCTGCCGGAGGCGAAGAGGAACTGATCCGAGATAGAGACCGCGACCCCCCGCTGGTTGATCGAAACCTGGATGGACTTGTCCAGCCCCTCGGCGCGCAGGTAGCTGTTGATCGTATGCGCGACGTGGCGCGTATCCATCTCGAAGCGCGGCGCGGACCCGGCGTCCCGCCCCTCCTCCCCGCTCCGGTGGGGCTCAATGGGCTCCTCCGTCGTCTGTCCTCCTTTAAGCACCCCCAAGGAGCCCTTCAGCGAGATCAGGGCCTTTTGAAACTTCTGGGCATCGACGGAGGACATCGCGAAGAGCAGGACGAAGAAGCAAAGGACCAGCGTCACCATATCCCCATAGGTCGCCATATAGAGGGGGGCGGACGGAGGGGGAGGGGGGGCTTTCTTCTGTCGGGCCATGGGCTATTCCTCCTTCTGTCCCAGGGTTCCTCTGAGCCTCGGGGGGAGGAACACCTTGAGCTTCTCCTCCACGATGCGTGGGTTCTCCCCGGCCTGGATGGCCAGTATCCCCTCGACCATCAGCTCCATCGCCGCAATCTGCTGGGCCGACCGCGCCGCGAGCTTCTTCGAGATGGGCCCCGCGAACATGTTGGCCACCATCGATCCATACATCGTCGTGATCAGGGCTACCGCCATTCCGGGCCCCAGGGCGCTGACGTCCTGCAGGTTTCCCAGCATGGCGATCAGGCCTATCAGGGTCCCGATCATCCCATAGGCCGGAGCCAGCTCCGCCATCGTGTCGAAGACGGCCTTATTTGAAAGGTGGCGATCCTCTCGGACCCCAATTTCGGTGTCCAGGATCGCCTTGACCAGCTCGGGATCCGTCCCGTCAACCACCAGCTGGATGGATTTTTTCATAAATTCGTTATCGAGCTCCGAGACGTCGGACTCCAGCGCCAGAAGCCCTTCGCGCCGGGCCTTTTCGGCAAAGCTGACGATGGTCTGCACCATCCCCAGAAGATTGGGTTCCCTCGAGACAAAGGCGCTTTTGATCACTCCTCCCGCCGCCTTGAGCTTATCCCCGGGAAAGGAGACGATGACGGCTCCGACCGTTCCACCGATCGTGATCAGGAGCGAGGGGATGTCAATGTAGGCCCCCAGGCTCCCGCCCGAGGCCATGCCCCCAATAACCAGAATCCATGAGATGAGCATTCCTACGACTGTGGTCAGATCCAAGATTCATCCACCTCTCGCCTGGCAGTATGTCCTCAGGAAAGACCCTGCCGCCCCGGCTCCGGATCCCTCGACTCGTCCAGAGCACTGGCCATGACACAGGAGTAACCCGCCAATCGCCTGAAGGCCACGGTCTTATCGCAAATCTCCGCAAGGGTCTCCCTAACAATGTAACGATGTCCGTTGAAAAGGCGCACCACTGTGTCCGGCGTAATCTCAACGGTTTCAATCATATCAGAGTTCAGCAAAAAAAGTTCGCCATTCAGACGATGCAGTTCGATCATCGTACCCTCCGTCCGACAAACGCGTCAAATCGCCCTAAACCCAACAGACACAGTACTTTTCATGAAAAAAGGAGCAACGTGTCCTCAGGCTGCGCGAATCACTTACTGATTGTATACGAAAATCGCTCAAAAAACGAGGCTTGGAGAAAAAATTTTTTGCCCTACTTTCTACATCGCCCCTCCAGCGGCAAAAAAAGCGGCCCCACCAAACAGTTGGGCCGCCATGCTCTTCTCTCTTTTCTTTCCAAGGACAAGAGATGAATCGAGCCACAAAATCCGCTCAACCTCTCCTCAGCGCATCGACCTCGTCAAGCGACAACTCCGTTGCCTGGGATATCTGTTCGGGGGTAAAATTCATGGTCAACATCCGCCGCGCAACTTGGGCCATCCCCTGGGCCATCCCCTGGGCCTCCGCCCTCGCCTTCGCATTTTTGAACGCGTTGCGGTAGTCCGTCTCCGCACGTTCGCGCATACGATACGACGCCAGATTACCCGGCGTCCGGAAAAAGGACTGCTCGCCCTTCCTCAGCTGCCTTATCCCTGGATCCTGTTTCACCAGACGCTCCATCTCGGCATCTCCTCCTATAAGCAGACGACCAGCCCTCCGGGGCTGTCAAGCCCCGGATGCTGTGTCGGTCGCTTATGTCGATGCACGGCACCGTTGCCGCGCATCGACGCAAACAGGCGTTTCAGTTTCGGGAGCTCGAAAAATTGGAACTCCAACAGTTTGCTGTAGCATTGCAGATTCTCAACATCCAAAATTCGATGAATCGACCGCCAGGTCTCCGGCCTGTCAGGGAAAAGCTCGAACCTCAGAATAGACACAAACAGCACCGGCCTCAGGCAATCGTAATCATCGCTTTTCGAGAGCTGGTCACTCAAAGTGCACGCCGCATAATACGTCACCCGCTCGAAAAAATACCCCTCGTCCAAAAGCTGAACTTCAACGTGAAAAATACAACCATCTTCCGAACGCGCAAGCACGTCCAGAAAAGAAGTGCGTCCCCCGAATCTCCGAGGATCGTTCTCACGGTCCAAATATTCCACGTCCACAATGCGGCGCTCCGGTCCAAGGACATCGTTCAGCAGACGCAGAAGGTTCTCCTTGTTGGGGTTCGAGACAAACAGATATTTGAACAATACGTCATTGAGCGGGTTTGCTCCGCGCACCTGTGCCTCAAGTTCGTTCATAGCCATGCTTCCTCTGTTCCTCCCCAAAAGCCGCTGTTATCAGCACGGCCCCTACCCCACTTCTAGGCTTATTATAACAAAATACGGCCACTGCCTCGGCAACTGACGAGCGTATGAAAAAAAGCGGCCCCACAGGGGGCCGCTTTCATTCATGCAAGGCAGGTTTTCTTACCGTTTCAGGTTCACGACCTCCTCCAGGATCTGGTCGCTGGTGGTGACCACGCGGGTATTGGCCTGGAAGCCGCGCTGCGAGATGATGAGGCGCGTGAACTCCTCCGTCAGGTCCACGTTGGACATCTCCAATGTGGCACCCGTAATTTTGCCCTTACCCCCGCTATCAGCGGCGTCGATGTTGGGTTCGCCCGAGTTGATCGTCGGGATAAAGGCGGTCTCCCCCGTCTTCTCCAGGCCCTGCTGATTGGCAAAGGTCGCCAGGGCCACCCGGTAGAGCTTCTGCACCTGACCGTTGCTGAAGGTCCCCGAGATCGTCCCATCCTTGCCGACATTGTAATCGTTCAAGACCCCCATCTCGTAGCCGTCCTGGTATATGGCCTTGGTGGTGGTCTCGGAGGCGTACTGCGTGACGCCGTTCAGCTTGTCGCCGTCGCCGCCGAAATTCAACTTGATCTTCGAGTTCGTCATCCCCTTGACGCTGAAGGGAATCTCGATCTCCTGCTCCAGGGGATCGCAGATGGGGCCGCAGCCGCAGAAGGCAATCTCTCCGGACGAGGGGGTCGGAACAATGGCGCTGGAGTTCCCCGACGAGCTTCCGCTGCCCTCCTCACAGTTCGGCCCCGATACCTGCTTGCCCTCGGAATCCAGAAGAAACGCCTCCCAACGCCAGCGGTTCTCGGTGATCTTCTTGAAGTTGACCTCCAACGTATATTTGTTGCCCTGACAATCAAAGATATCCTTCTTCGTCTGGTGAAAGCCGCCCTGATTGATCTGTGCCAAGGTGTCGAAGGGCTCCTTGGGATTCGCGAGGTCCTTGGCCTGCTGGACCGCCAACCCCGACCCATTGCCAACGACCGCGATTTTAAGATTATCCGCGGTAAAACCCGCCGGAAATGTGCCCGCTATCTTCTCGACAAAGTCAAACTTGCCGTCCGGCTTGAAATGAACCTTTGCCGTCAGGCGTTCCATCCCCGCTCCCCCCGTCTTGGGATACCACAGCGTCAGCGTCGTCGGCGTCCCCGAAAGCTTGCTGGGGCTCTCATCGAACTCGGCGATAACGGGGGTCTCGGTCGCTCCGTTCTTGAGGGTGAAGGACGTGTAACGCATATCGGCCTTGAGATTGTACTCGAAGACCGTCGAGCCGTCCGGTTTTTTGATCTTCAATCCACCCGTGGAGTCGTCATAATCGAGTGTCATAGCCACGGAGGGATTGGAGCCCGGAAAAACCGGTGCAGCCGGCGCGTGCGTCCCCGCCGCCAGCTTCGGTTTGCCGCCGTCGATCCCCACCATGTCGAAGACCAATTCCTGCTTTTTCCCGCCGTTCTCGACGGTGACGGTCAGGTATCCCTTGCCGTCCGCGGATGCCAGGTTCGTCTTGAAGCTCATGTCGTACTCCACGCCGTCCATCTTGATCTTGGCCTTGCCGCTGGGGTTCCCCGGCCATCCGCATTTTTCGTT